>NZ_BAABKN010000037.1:0-55465 GCF_039543845.1 Nocardioides endophyticus
GCAGACTCCCGGACGAGCACTCGACACGAGGCTCGTTGCAACAACCGGTTGAGTCCGCAACTGGACATAGGGGCGCCGCCGGCGTACAATCGAACACATGTTCGATCTCGGCGTATCCCTCGATCCTCCCCGGTTGCGGGGATGGACGAGCGTGCTCGCCGACTCGGCCATCGCCGATGGTGCCGCGGCTCAGGTTGACGAGATTCGGGCGCTCGAGGAGCTCGTCTGCGCGGCTCAGGCCCGACAGCTGCGCCTCGCCGGTGTGCTGGATGCCAGCAGCCGCGACGGGCGCGGCGTCGCCGAGCAGGTGGCGTTGGCCCGACGCGAGTCGCCGCACCGGGGCCGGCAGCACCTCTCGCTCGCCCGGATCGCCCACGAGCTCCCGCACGTGATGACGGCGTTCCGGCGCGGTCTGGTCACCGAGTGGCGGGTCAGCACGATCGCTCGTGAGACCGCCTGCCTGTCGCTCGAGGATCGGCTCACGGTCGACCGGGCGATCGCGGGTGACCCCGAGGCCTTCGCAGGCTACTCCGACCGGGTGGTCGTCGCCGAGGTCCGCAAGCTGGCCGCCCGTCTCGATCCGGCCGCGGTCGCCGAACGCCGTCGCCGCGCGGAGTCCGAACGCCGTGTCACGGCGCGACCCGCGCCGGATACGATGCTCTACCTCACCGCCCTGCTGCCGGTGGCCGAAGGAGTGGCGGCGTACGCCGCGCTGACCGCCGAGGCCGGGCGTGCTCGCGCCGCCGGCGACCCGCGCACCCGCGGCCAGGTGATGGCCGACGCGCTGGTCGCTCGGGTCACCGGTGCCCAGGTCGACGCGGGAGGGCGCCCGGTCGTCCCGGTCTCGATCGACCTGGTCATGACGGACCTGGCGCTGTTGGGTGGCGCCCATGACGGCGCCGCAATCTCAGGCCACGGCCCGGTCCCCGCCGACCTCGCTCGCGAGCTCGTCCTGCGCGGTGTCGACGCCGGCTCCCGCACCTGGCTGCGCCGTCTGTACACGTCGCCGGAGACCGGCGAGCTCGTCGCTATGGACTCGCGGCAGCGGCTCTTCCCGCGTGCCCTCGCCACGTTCCTCCGGCTCCGTGACCAGTGGTGCCGCACCCCGTGGTGCAACGCCCCGATCCGGCACGCCGACCACATCGTCGGAGTCGCCGAAGGCGGCAACACCTCGGCCGAGTTCGGCCAAGGCCTCTGCGAGTGCTGCAACTACGCCAAGCAGGCCGACGGCTGGCGGCACCGACCCAGACCCGGTCCGGACGGCCACGGCGTCGACATCACGACCCCGACCGGCCACCGGTACCGATCCACCGCACCGCCCCTCGTCGGGCTGCGCCATCCCGCCTTCCGTCAGGTCGCCGAAGGTCGCTGGCTCCTGATCGCGTGATCCGCCTCCTCGAGCATTCGCTACTACTAGACGATCCCTGTCGAAGGCTCGGGTCGCGGCAGATCCGGATGGTCGCGTTGCTACGACGGACTGTTGCTGGGTCGACCACCGACGAGGCCGACCACCGCGCAACAGATAAGCAGGATCCATGCTGCGCCGGCCAGGATCGAGTCCCACGTCGACCCATGCTGCGCAGGGATTCTCAGCGCCCATGCCGTGATGAAACCGGCCACCATGATGGCGAGAACTGGGCGCTCGCGCCATGCAGGCAGGTAGGTCTTCAGACGGCGCATGGCTGACCCACGGCCTTGGAATACGCAGTCACGAAAGCAGGATATGGGTCGCGCAGCCTCACGTCCTGTCATCGGCTGCTTGTTCCATTGACCCCAGGACTGTTGCCTGGCGAGGCTCGGTCCAGGCGCCCGGGCTGTCGCTCTCATTTCGGCTGCCCACGCTGGTCGTGTGGCTCTCATTTGGCCTGCGCAGTCCGGGCGTCGCCAGGGTCAGGAGAGGCTCTAGAGGGGTTGCCCAGCTCGAAGCAGCGTTGCCCTCCCGGCTCGACAATCGGAACGGTTCGAGCATCGGAGGAAGGCGTGAATGCATCGACAGCAGCATCGAGAGCAGCGGGGCGGGTCGCACTCGTCGGCACCAGGATGTCGGGGTGCGGCCGGTGGTCACCGACGAGGAGCTCGAGGTGCTGAGGCTCCTGGTCGACCGGCGTCGCTCCCTGGGCGAGGAGCACACCCGCAAGACCTGTCAGCTGCACGGATTGCTGCTCGAGCTGATCCCGGGCGGAGCCAAACGCGACCTGTCCGCGTCCCAGGCCAAGGCGCTACTGGCCAAGACCCGACCGCGTGACGTCGTCGGCAAGACCCGCCGCCGGGTGGCCGCCGAGCTGATCGCAGACCTGGAGCGGATTTACGCCAGGAAGAAGGCCGCGAACAAGGAGCTCACCGAGCTGGTCGAAGCCACCGGCACCACATTGCTGGACCTGAACGGCATTGGTCCCACCGGTGCCGCCCGGTTGCTAGTCGAAGTCGGCGACATCACCCGGTTCCCGAACAAGGCGCACTTCGCATCCTGGAACGGCACCGCACCCCTGGACGCCTCCTCCGGCGACCAGGTCCGGCATCGGCTGTCCCGCAAAGGCAACCGACAGATCAACCGGGTCCTGCACACCCAGCCCGCGTACAGCTCCGCAATCCCACCGAGGGCTGGGCCTACTACGACCGCAAGAAGGCCGACGGGAAAGCGCCGATGGAAGCCATGCGGTGCGTGAAGCGCCGACTGTGCGACATCGTGTTCCAGACCATGCTCAACGACGCTGTCCGCACCACCGAGGCGACCAAGAGGACGGGCCCGGGAGGACAACGGGGAAACGACTCTGACTCCAGCGCGGCCGGCTCACATCCCAACACCAGCTCTTCGGACAAGTCACTTCCCGGACCCGCCGAACAACACCCTAGAACCCCACTCCCGACTGCGTCTTGACACAGAGGGGTGCCAGGTCCGGACGTTTGATGACGCGCTCAGGCGGGGACGGGAGCATCCTGGGTGACGGCGGCTGCGTCGTCGAAGGAGCACCGACCCCCTGTTGGTCGGGCTAACATGCCGCATGAGGATCTGGGGGCGCTCGCGGCTCCGTCGAACTGTTCCAACCGTCGTCGTGCTCACCTTGGCCGTGGCGCTTCTGGGCGTCGCGCCTGCTGAGGCCGCATCGCCGAAGGTGCGGCACGCGGAGGGTCTGCTGCTGGTCCCGAACAACGGGTGGACCAAATTCTCCCCGAACGGCGACGGCTCGCAGGACAGAACGGGGTTCTCCTACCGGCCCACCCGCCGTGCCACGGTGCAGGTCACCGTCCGCGACGCCCGCGGGGCCGTCGTGCGCGCCGCGAACCTCGGCAAGCAGGCGGGGGGTTGGCACTACTGGACGTGGAACGGCCGCAACCGTCATGGCGCCTACGTCCGCGACGGCGCCTACCGGGTGACGTTCACCGCGACCGCGACCAGGCACGGGAAGCAGCTCCGCGACAGCGACACCTCCCGGGCCGTTGCGCGGACGAGGTTCGACAGGTCGCCGAACGGCATCGTCTTCGTGCCCGGGGTCTACCTCGACCGAGACGCGATCTACCGCGACACCACGTACTTCAAGGACGAGTTCTCGTGGAACGGCGAGTTCTACCGGACCTCTATGCAAGGCTCCTTAGGAAGTCGCGGCGCCAGCCGCATTACCGGCCCGGACGGCGGCGTCGTCTACGAGCGCGGCGAGCGGTACGACGGCGACAACCAGGACAACACCTGGGACGGGACCGACGAGGACGGCGTCAGGGTGCCCGCGGGGACCTACACCCTGGTCAACACCTGGGTGGACCTGTACGGGAACCACCTGTCCGTGACGAAGCCGCTCGTGGTCGGCGATGGCTCCCGGGTCGAGCAGCACCACTCCGTGACGGTGACCCCCGCCGAGGCCCGCGTCGGAACCGCCACCGAACCGTTCGAGTTCCTGGCCGGGAGCCACAAGACGGGGTTCTACCTCACGTACGCCTGCCCGCCCAGGGCCAGCGACCGCTTCCCGGCCGGGGCGCTGTCGTTCGCGCTCTACGACCCGCGCTGCACGGTCAGCGACGACACCTTCAAGGTCGCCTTGCCGGTCGACCTCGACCTGACCTTCGACACGGTCACGCTGACGGCCGTCGGCGGTCCGACCACGCCAGGCGGCGAAGGCTCCGCGACGCTCGGCCTCACTCTCTTCACGCCCCCGGCCAGGACCGCCGCGGGCGACGAGGCCACCACGGTCGTGCAGACCAAGCGGGGACAGTTCCAGCCCCCAGCGAACGATGTCACGTGGTACGTGAGACGGGAGACCGGCGGGTACGACTTCAAGTCCTTCACCGTCGACATCTACCACTACGAGCCACCGGCCTAAAGGCCTGCCGCGCGACTCACGCCGGAAGGTGCGCGTGCAGCTCTCGGTTGAACGTGACGCTCGCTCATCGGCAGAGTCGCGCACTGTCAGCGGCATGAGCGTGCGTCTCCGAGCGCCCTACGCGGCATCGATCAGGATGCAGATCGGTTGTCGACCGCGCAGTCGGGTCAGAGAATCTGCGGATGCTGTGATCCTCAACGCGCAGCGGGGCGTTTCGACCGCCCCATCGCTCTCGGTTGCATAGTCTTCGACCTCCTACGGAATGGAGAGTCCGTTGCACTGCTCCCACCCGGTCGCATCGAAGGTTTCGGTAGCGATCGCCTGTCTGTTCTTCGGCGGTGGCCTCGTCGCGTGCGGACCTGACGACTCGACGGAGCCACACGGAGCGTCCCGGGACGACACAACCTCGCGGGTAGCGACCACGCCAGAGGGGCTGGCAGCGGTCGGGCTCACCCATGTTGATCCGTCGATCGTCTCGAAGGTCGAGGGGTACACAGACGAGAGCGGTGGTGCCATGGTCTCGATCACGCTCGACGATGGCCCTGGGGACGTCCTCTACCTGGCAACAAGATCTTCGGACTTCGGGCTTCCGAGTTCGAGTTCGTGCGCCCAAGCGCGCAAGCAGGCCGAGTCGCCGGAGTCCCGCGTCGTGTGGTGTAAGCGCGGGCATGGCTCCATCGCTGGTGATCGGGTCAACGCCGGGCCACAGGAATCAGGTCATCGGAACAAGGGTCACAGCGGAGGGCTCAGTTTCCGCGTGGATTGACCCGGTCTCGGACCGCAAGGACGCAATCCGCTTAGTGCGAGCACAACTCGCCGACGACCGACTGGGATACCTCACCAGCCCGGAGGTCATCGCTATGGGCGACCGCCTGGATCAGTTCGAGCACGTCGACGTCACGGGGTCGATCGAAGTTCAGACTTCCGACGACTGGCCATCGGGGCTCACATCCGCCTCGGATGCAACAGGCGCTCATCGACAGATCCGCGCGTTGGTCAGGCGGCGATATGGCGCGCCGCGTTGAGCGGTTGTCTGGCAGACGTCGACGGGGCGGGCCTGCTGTTTGGCGCGCTCTGGCTGCTCCTGTTCGTCTAGCGGCTGGAATCGACTGTCGCCGCTCGTCTTGAGGCGGCAGAGTGTGTCCGTGCCTCATCCCGACGAAGTGTTCGCAGCCCTCGTGGCCGCCTTCCCGGGGCTGGAGGTCCGTCGAGCCGGGGACGAAGCAGTGCTCATGTTCCGGTGGGACGAGGCCCAGCTGTACGGCGTACCGCTGTCACTCACGAGCATCGATCGGCGGCTCGACTGGGACCGGCCCGCTCATGACTTGAGCGAGTGGCTCGAATCGGTCGGCCTCTGGTTGATGGAGGACGTCGAGAACGGCTTCATCCATCGGGCGCGCCGGCGTCTCGCCGACGGTTACGTCGAACTGCGCGGGCCCGGTTGGCCAAGTGACCTCCGCTTCTGGGTCGAAGCGGTTGGCCCGAGAGACCACGACGCGTGGCTGCGGGTCCCGTTCGTGCAACGCGACGGGCTGAACCCAGCGCCGGCAGTCGAGCGTCGTGACGCGAAGACGCTGGTCGCCTGGGTGACCGCTTACGAGAACAACTCCTCAGGCAGTCCCTACCTCGCGCAAGCCACTGTCATCCAAACGCGGCCCGCGGTCGCAGAGATCGATCACATCGAGTTCGCGGCAGGCGTGCCAGACACCCTGATCCTCGACGTGGTGCGAACGGCCACGCACGCGGCCGCAGGAGCTGCCTCCGTCATCACCCGCCTGTCGCTACCCCAGCTGGCTGTCGCGGGCTTTCGCCCGCAGGGCGACCATCAGGCCGTCGACACCACGTTCCTCGATGAAGATCACGACGCGGCGCAAGCGCTCCTCGATGACGAGCTCGCCAAGCGCGGCCGATGGGGCCGCGACCGTGACGAGGCCGGCCGATATCTGCCGACCACCCGAGTGGGTCGCTTAGGACACCGACTGCGCCATGGCCCCAATGGCACGAAGAAGCGGACGTTCGCCGACTGAGGACCCGGGGCCGACCGCCGGGACCGAGCGAGTTTGGCGTGTCAGCAGTTGGACCCTCGCCGTATGGCGGTGGATGACGCACCCTTGCGAACGCGCGGGTCGCACCCACGTCCATACCCACTCCGCTGCGGTGCTCGACACCGCGACAGGTGGGGAGAGCCTCAGGAGGCGCGCAGTCCGAAGTTCCCGACCTCCGCGCACGTGAGCCTGAGCAACACTCCCGCAAGGAGCCCGTCAGCGCGCGACCTTGTGTCCCTTGCTGGTCTTGGTGACGCTGAGGTAGCTCGGCTTTGTCGCGGTGACGCGAACCTTGATGACCCTGCCGCGGTCGGCCTTGCGGATCTTGTAGTGGGCTTTGGTGGCACCGCGCACCGCGTGTCCGTTCCGCAGCCAGCGGTAGCGGAACTTGACCGAACTCGGGCGCCAGCCGGTGGTTTGCGCGGTCAGCCGACTACCGACCTTCGCCTTCCCCGCGACCTTGACCTGGCCGACCTTGAGGGCCCGCTTCGCGACGGTGGCCGTGGAGGTGCTGACGTACTCGTTCGGCCAGCCCGGGCGGCTGATCGTGACGCGGACCTTCAGCTTCTTGTTCACGTCGACGGCTCGCACCTTGTAACGGCTCGCGGTTGCGCCCCCGATGGCGGCGGCTCCTCGAAGCCACTGGTAGCTCAACGTCGCCTTCGGGTCGGCGCTGACGCGGGTCGGCGCCGCGATGATCCGCCCGACGGTCGGCCTGCCGGCTGGGGCTGCGGCCGCCGGCAACGCTAGGGCTGGTCGGCTTCCGCTGACCTGCACCACGGCTCGCTGGAAGGTGTCGCTTCCGTCGACGTAGTTGCCGGCACTGTCGGTCTTGTAGATGTTCAGGCGCGCCTCGACACGCGCCCCGGAGTGGGCGGCCGAGATCGGGAAGGTGGAGGCCGCGGCGTTGTACGACGTGTACCGCGGCTGCGGCACACCGTCGACGAACCATCTGATCTCGCTGTACGTGTTGGCGGGCTTGCCGAGACTGGCCGTGAGCGTGGCGCCAGGATCAGCGGCGCCGGTGATCGTCAGTGGCGATGTCGGCTGCACGTGGGTGGTACCGACTTTCGTGACCGGCGTCCCGAGCCTGGCGGGCTTGTAGCCGGGCAGGCTGGCGGTCACGGTGGCGTAGATCCAGGTCCCGGACTGTGCCGCCGTCGGGACGTACGTCGACGAGGTGGCGCCGGGGATAGCAGTGCTCGGGGAGCCGTCGCTGTGGGTCATCCACTGGTAGCTGAAGGTGGCGTTCGTGGGCCGCCATCCCTCCTGCCCGACGATGGTGAGGGGTTCGCCCACCTTGTAGGAGCCGAGGATGAAGGGGTCGACCGGCGCCATGCCGAGGCCTTGCGTGGGCAGCGTGACGGAGAGCGTCTTGGATGGTGCTGCTGCTGTCGAGGTCCAGGTCTGTGCTGTCTGCCAGGAGGTGGCGTTGGGCCAGCACCTGTCGTGGTGGCGCACCTCGGGCTGCCAGTAGAACTCTGCCGACGAGGATTCGCCGTAGTACGAATCAGAGAAGCAGACGCGGTACTGGCCGCCGAGCTGCACCTGCCGGGAGAAGCGCCCTGCGCTGTCGGTGAGCTTCGGCCCGAACTGGAGCGTCGTCCACTCGCCGCCCTCCAGCGTGTAGAGCTCCCAATACACGTTCTCGAGCGGCTTCCCGTCCGAGTCGACCGCGGTGCCCGTGATCGTGCCGGTGGCGGCCTGTGCCGGGATGGCGGCGGTCGGTACGAACAGCAGCGCAAGAGCAGCAACCAGGAAGGGACGGAGGAGGAGGCCGAGGACACGCATGACGCAGAATTTACCGTGCAGAGGAGTCCGTGCTGGGACTGGGTGCTCGGCCGAACGACCGAGGCTGGCGCGCAGGGCGTTCTCGGAGATCACCGGGAAGATGCGGGCGGCCTGCCAGTCCGGGTGGATGTCGGACCAGTCGTAGAACGACGTGACCAGGGTGCCACCGTGGGCCGGCTCCAGGCGGTCGCCAGCGTCCTGGAGCATGCGGGTGGCGTCAGACATGCGCCGAACCTGGCATGGGTAGGGATGCCGCCATGGGCGCAGAGACAGGTCGCATCACCCCCGACATCCCGGCCCGTCGACCAGGGAGCTCAGCGGCCCGTCCATCCGGCACGCCAACCTTGGCGAAGTCTCCACCGTGCCGGCCCGCGTACGCTGGCGTCATGGAAGGCGTCGTGTTCTTGCTCGTGATCGCCGTGATCGTGGCGATCGTCGTCGTGACCCAACGCCGCTCGAAGGCCCGTGAGCTGGAGCGCAAGGACGCCGAGCTGGCACCGGTGCGCAAGCTCGCGTTCGAGGACGCGACGGCGCTCGGAGAGCAGCTCCAGGAGCTGGACCTCGATCTGGCCGGTCGCGAGCTGGACGCCGGGGCCAACGCCGACTACCAGCGGGCGCTGGACGCCTACGAGTCGTCGAAGACGGCCGTCGAGGCGATCTCCGAGCCCGAGGACGTCCGCCACGTCACCCAGATCCTCGACGATGGCCGCTACGCGATCGCCTGCGTGCGGGCGCGGGTCGACGGCCTGCCGCTGCCGACCCGCCGACCGCCGTGCTTCTTCGACCCGCGTCACGGGCTCTCGGTCACCGACGTCCTGTGGTCGCCACCCGCCGGAGCACCGCGCGACGTCCCCGCCTGCGCGCTCGACGCCGAGCGGGTGCAGGCCGGCGCCGACCCGGACTCGCGGATGGTGATGGTCGGCGCCCAGCGGGTGCCGTACTACCAGGGCGGCCGCGCCTACCAGCCGTACGCCGCCGGCTACTTCGGCGCGTTCGGCCCGATGGAGATCATGTTCGCCGGGATGCTCTTCGGTGGGCTGGGTGGCTTCGACATGATGGGCGACGGCCTCGGTGCGATCGGGGACGGGATCGGTGACCTCGGCGACGGCATCGGCGACGGGATCAGCGGCATCGGTGACGGCATCGGCGACGTCTTCGGCGGCTTCGACTTCTGACGTGCGGCGCCTTGCCCTGGTGGCGTGGGTCGCTGGACCCGCGGCTGCTGCTGCGCGACCGTGACGTGAGCCCGACCGGCGTACGCCGATTCTGCTGATCTAACCTCGACGCATGGCCCTGCACACGACGACGCTGGGTGAGCGCGGGCCGCTGGTGGCCTTCTGCCACGGGCTCTTCGGGCAGGGCAAGAACTGGACCACCATCGCCAAGGCGATCGCGGACGACCACCGCGTGCTGCTGGTCGACATGCCGCACCACGGCAAGTCGTCGTGGAGCGACCACTTCGACTACGTCGACGTCGCCGACCAGGTCGCCCAGCTGTTCAGCGCCGATGACCCGGTCGCGCTGGTCGGCCACTCCATGGGCGGCAAGGCGTCGATGGTGCTGGCGCTGCGCCACCCCGAGCTCGTCGAGCGGCTGTGCGTCGTCGACGTGTCGCCGGTGACCTACCACTCGCGCAGTGAGTTCGCGGGCTACGTCGAGGCGATGCAGGCGCTCGACCTCACGGCGCTCGAGCGCCGCAGCGATGCGGACGAGGCGCTGGTCGAGGCGGTGCCCGACCCGACGGTGCGCAGCTTCCTGCTGCAGAACCTGCGCCGCCACGACGACGGCTGGGCCTGGCAGCCGAACCTGGCCGTCCTGGGCCGCGACCTCGACCAGCTGGGGAGCTGGCCCGAGGACGCACTGGCCGAGACCCCGCCGTACGACGGGAAGACGCTGTGGGTGGCCGGCCAGGAGTCGCGCTACGTCCGCGAGGAGTTCGTCCCGGCGATGGACCGATGGTTCCCGCGCAACCGCCGCGTCACGATCAAGGGCGCCGGGCACTGGGTGCACTCGGAGCAGCCGGCCGTCTTCACCGAGGTGCTGCGGCGGTTCCTGGTTTGACCGGTCGGTCAGTCCTTGGCCTGACGCGCGCGATAGGCCGCCACCGCGTTGCGGTTGCCGCACGCGGTCGAGCAGAAGCGCCGCGACCGGTTGCGCGAGAGGTCCAGCACGATGCCGGTGCAGTGCTCGTCGGCACAGATCCCGAACCGCGACAGCTGGTCGTCACGCACCACGTCGATCATCGCCATGGCAGTGTCGACGACGATGCGGGTGGCGGGGCTGGCGTCGGTCGCGACGCCGTGCAGGTGCCAGTCCCATGGCCCGTGGCGCACTAGCTGGGGAGTCGTGCCGGACTCGGCGAGCAGCTCGTTGACCAGCTCGGCTGTGGTGTCCCGGTCGGAGCTCAGCAGCTCGTAGAGGATGGGTCGAATAGCGCGAACGCTCTCCAGCTCCTGGCGACCGGCGGCGCGGTGGTCGGTGTGGATGTACGCGGCGTACCACTGGTCCAGGTCCTCGACCTCGGTCAGCGTGTCGATGGAGACGGCGGAGTTCACCAGCACGACTGCGGCTTGCAGCATGGTGGTGGTGTCATCCGTAAACAGCATGTTCACAGATTACTGGATGGTGTCCACGCCTGTAGAGAAACGATGGATAGCATGAGTCGTGAGCAAAGTGGACGATGACGCGCCCGGCCTGGCGGGAGAGGTGCCTCACGGTTCCCGGCTCGTCGGAGGCCTCGCCTTCGCCGTGGTCTCGGCGGCGACCTTCGGTCTCTCCGGACCGCTCGCGAGGCCGCTGCTCGAGGCGGGGTGGAGCCCCGGGGCCATCGTCCTGGTCCGGGTGTCGATCGCCGCGCTGGTCGTGCTGCCCTTCGGGGTGGTCGCGCTGCGCAGGCGGTGGGACGTCCTGCGCCGCAATGCCGGCCTGGTCGCGGTGTACGGCGTGCTCGCGGTGGCCGGCGCCCAGTTCTGCTACTTCTCGGCCGTCGCGCACATGCAGGTCGGCCCGGCCCTGCTGATCGAGTACACCGCGCCTGCGGCCGTCGTGTGCTGGATGTGGCTGCGGCACGGTCAGCGCCCTGGACCGCTGACCCTGATCGGTGCCGGCGTCGCGGCCCTCGGGCTGGTGCTGGTGCTCGACCTGGTGTCGGGTGCCGACCTGTCCCCGGTCGGGGTGGCGTGGGCGCTGGCCGCGATGGTCGGGGCGGCGACGTACTTCGTGATCTCGGCCGACGAGGACAACGGGATGCCGCCGATGGTGCTGGCGGCCGGTGGCCTGGTGGTGGGTTCGCTCGCGCTCGGCCTGGCTGGGCTGGTCGGCCTGCTGCCGATGGAGGCGGCCACGTCCGCGGTCGCCTACGCGGGTGTCGACGTGGACTGGTGGGTGCCGCTGGTGGTGCTCGGCATCGTGACCGCTGCCATCCCGTACACGACCGGCATCGCGGCGAGCCGTCGTCTGGGATCACGGCTGGCGTCCTTCGTCGCGCTGCTCGAGGTCGTGGCCGGTGTGCTCTTCGCGTGGCTGCTGCTCGACGAGCTCCCCAGGGCGATCCAGCTGCTCGGCGGCATCCTGATCCTGGCTGGCGTCGTCGGGGTCAAGCTCGGGGAGCGGACCACCGCGGTCGACCGCTCCCTCGAGCTTCCGTAGGAACCGTTGCAACACAGCACCCGTCCCACACGTGTGTCTGACATGGACGTGGGGCTGACCGTGGAGCAGGTCGCCGCGGGCGTGGCGACCGGAGACGCGGTCTGGCGGGTGTGTGGCACCGGGACGCGTCGGACGGAGCAACCGCAACGCCTGGGCCGATCAGGGCCTGCGGTCGACCCTCCCTGCCTTCATCGGGTACCTCGGCTAACGCTGGTCCTGCCGTCTGACCCAGACCTCGCGGGTCAGCATCAGGATCGAGGCGGCGGTCGGGATCGCGAGCAGCGCGCCGACGACGCCGAAGAGCGCGGCGCCGGTCAGGGCGGCGATCACGGTGACCGCGCCGGGCACGTCGACGGACTTCGACATCACCCGCGGGTAGATCACGTAGTTCTCGAGCTGCTGGTAGACGATGTAGAAGATCGCGCAGGCCAGCCCGATCTTCCAGTCCTCGGCGAAGGCGATCGCGGTGACGATGACCGCCCCCAGCGTCGCGCCGATCATCGGGATCACGTCGAGGATCGCGACCACGAACGCGAGCGCCACGGCGTACTCGCTCAGGCCGACGATGAAGAGGAAGATCAGCGACGAGATGCCGGCGCACATCGCGACGATGAACGCGCCCGAGACGTAGCCGCCGACGCTACGCACCACCCGGTCGCCGAGCCTGGTGACCCGGTCGCGCCGCGAGGCCGGGGCCAGGCGGTAGAGGGCCGAGGTCGTGGTCCGCAGCGAGGCGAGGAAGTAGAGCGTCAGGACGGTGACGATGAAGCCGTTGAAGAGAGCACCCAGCACGGCCAGCCCGACACCGACCGCGCCGCCGAAGAGGGCTCCCGCGAAGTCGCCGTTGGTGACGTAGTCCTCGATCTTCTCGATGATGTCGTACTCGTCATCGAGCCGCTGGACCTGCCGGTTGCGCTGGAGCTGGTCGAGCCACAGCGGAGCGTTGTCGGTCAGTGAGCGCACCTGGTCGGCGATGACCGGCACGATCGCGACGAGGAAGAGCGCCAGTGCGGCGATCACGGCGAGGATCACGGTGAGCACGGCGTACGACCGGCTCATGCCGCGCCGCTCGAAGAAGCGGACGGCGGGATCGAGGCCGGCCGCGAGGAACAGCGCGACCACGATCAGCATCAGCGTGGAGCCGATGGCCTCGATCTGCATGGCCAGCCACAGCGCCACGAGGACGCCGAGCCCACCGAAGAAGCCGATGTAGAACGGCGCGTGCCGGTCCAGGGGCGGGCCGGGCTCGCCGAGGTAGTCCTCGTCGGTGGGGACGCCCGCGGTCTCCTTGTCGTCTTGGTCCGTCTCGGTGGGAGTGGCCTCTGGGGCGTCGGCCACTACTCGTCCTCGCCGAAGCCCGCGACCACGTCACGAAGCGAGGCGAGCTGGGCGGTGATGGCGTCGCGGCGCTTGGCCATCCGGTCTACCTCGGCGCGGATCGCGGCGAGGTCGCGCTCGGCCTCGGCGGCGCCGGAGGCGTGGATCGACTCGGCCTGGGTGCGCGCGGTGCTGACGACCTGCTCCGCCTCGCGGCGCGCGCGGCTCAGCAGTGCCTCGGCCTCGGTGGCGGCCTGGCTGCGATGCTCGGTGGCCTGGGCCGTGGCGGCCCGGGCGCGGTCCTCGGCGGCGGCGGCGCGCTCCTCGGCCTCCTGCACCAGGCGCTGGGTCTCGGCCGTGGCGCTGGCGTGGTGGTCGGTCGCCTCGCGGGCGAGCCGCTCCTTCTCGACGGCCAGCGTGCGCCGCGCCTCCTGGACCTCGCGGTCGGCACCGGCGCGCAGCTGCTCGGCCTCGCGCTTGGCGGTGGTGCGGAGCTCGTTGGTCTCCTGCTCGGCAGCCAGCCGGAGCTGATCGGCCGCGCGCTTGGCGGAGGCGACCAGGTCCTCGGCCTCGCTGCGAGCCAGGGCGCGCTCCTGCTCGGCGTCGGCGGTCAGCCGGCTGCGGTTCTCGTCGAGCTCCTTGAGCTGGACCAGGCGCATGTCCTCGGCCTCGCGCGCTGCGTCGGCGCGGATCGCCTTGGCGTCCCGCGTGGCCTGCGACCGGATCTCGGCCGCGTCGCGCTCGGCGGTCTCACGGACCTCGCCCGCCTCCTCCTCCGCGAGCCGCAGCATCGCGGAGGCGCGACCGCCGAGCCCGGCGTACGACGGGTTCTTGTTCTCGGCCAGCTCTGCCTGGAGGGCGGCGACCTGCTTCTCGAGGTCGAGGACACGGGCCTCGGACTCGGAAAGGCTCTTGCTGAGGCCGGACTTCTCGCTGCTGAGCTGCCGGAGCTGCGCGTCGACGGCGTCGCGGTCGTAGCCGCCGCGGCGGACCACGGGGAGCGCGCTGGGGCCGGGCGGCGGGGCGGCGGGCTGTGCCGCGGGCCGGGCAGGGGGGCGGGCTGCGGCGGCCGGCGGGGTCACCGGGGCCGCCGGAGCCTGGGCCGCCGGTGTGGGAGCCTCGCCCTTGCGCGGTGGCACGGCGGGCATCACCTGAGTGGCGTCGTTCTCGGCGGTGCGGGTCTCGTCCTCTTCCGGCTCGTTGTCGTCGAAGATGGACAGTCCCTGGTCGCTCATCGCGGCGCTGCTCCTTGTTGTCGGACCTTGCTGTGCGGGTGTGCGGCCCAGTCTTGCGGATGGATGGAAAACAACCCACCCCGGCTCGCGACAAATTGTCGGGCCGGGGTGAGTTATGTCCAAGTGGCCGACGCAGCGGCCGAGGCCAGTGACCCGGTCAGACCCCGCGGAAGCGGTTGATCGCCTCGAGGTGCTGGTCGCGCAGCTCGTGGTCGCGGACGCCGAGGCCCTCCTCCGGGGCGAGGCAGAGGACGCCGACCTTGCCCTGGTGCTTGTTGTGGTGCACGTCGAGGGCGGCCTGACCGACCTCGTCGAGGGAGTAGGTGCGCGAGAGGGTCGGGTGGATCTTGCCCTTGGCGATGAGGCGGTTGGCCTCCCACGACTCGCGGTAGTTGGCGAAGTGCGAGGAGATGATCTTCTTGAGGTTCATCCACAGGTAGCGGTTGTCGTACTCGTGCATGTAGCCGCTGGTGGAGGCGCAGGTGGTGATGGTGCCGCCCTTGCGGGTGACGTAGACGGACGCGCCGAAGGTCTCGCGGCCCGGGTGCTCGAAGACGATGTCGATGTCCTCGCCACCGGTGAGGTCGCGGATCATGCCGCCGAACCGGCGCCACTCCTTCGGGTCCTGGGTGTGCTCGTCCTTCCAGAACTTCAGGTCGGCCTCGGAGCGGTTGATGACCATCTCGGCGCCCATCGATCGGGCGATCGCGGCCTTCTCCTCATTGGAGACCACGCAGACCGGGTTGGCGCCGCCGTTGAGGGCGTACTGCGTCGCGAACCCGCCCAGGCCGCCCGATGCGCCCCAGATCAGGACGTTGTCGCCCTGCTTCATGTCGCCGCCGTTCTTGGAGACGAGCTGGCGGTACGCCGTGCAGTTCACCAGCCCGGGGGAGGCGGCCTCCTCCCAGGTGAGGTGGGCGGGCTTGGGCATCAGCTGGTTGGCCTTGACCAGCGCGATGTGCGCCAGGCCGCCGAAGTTGGTCTCGAAGCCCCAGATCCGCTGCTCCGGGTCGAGCATCGAGTCGTTGTGCCCGTCGGGCGACTCCATCTCCACCGAGAGGCAGTGCGCGACGACCTCGGTGCCGGGTACCCACTTGGTGACGCCGGCCCCGGTGGCGAGCACCACGCCGGAGAGGTCGGAGCCGACCACGTGGTAGGGGAGGTCATGGCGCTTGCCGAGAGGGGAGAGCTTGCCGTAGCGCTCGAGAAAGCCGAAGGTCGAGACCGGCTCGAAGATCGAGGTCCAGACGGTGTTGTAGTTGATCGCGGACGCCATCACCGCGACGTACGCCTCGCCCGGGCCGAGCTCGGGGAGCGCCACGTCCTCGACGTGGAGGGACTTGCGCGGGTCCTTCTCCTTGGCGTCGAGGCCGGCGAACATCTCGGCCTCGTCCTTGTGCACCGTGACGGCGCGGTAGGACTCGGGAAGCTCGAGAGCAGCGAAGTCAGCGGCGGTCGTGCTCTGTGGGTCTTCCGTGGCGGCCATGATCGCGTCGAGGATGTGCTGCACGTCGGCTCCTGGGTGGGTCAGGTGTCGGACTAGGTTGGGCGGGACATTACGCACGGGTAACAGTTGTGCGCACCCCTGTGTGATCTATCTGGCTCCCCGTCGAGGCGTACCGTCGTATCAGACCGCCGCGACCGGCGTGGTGGTTGCTATCGGGGGGACTGATCGACGTGGGCCGACCACGGAGGAGCAGGACGCCTTCCTGCAACGCGACCGAGATGCTGCTGCGCTCCGGCAGGGGGATGGCAGGTTACGCCGACGACGCGGTCGAACCGCTCACGCCGGTGCCGCGCCGGCCAGCCGACACGACGGAGTTCTTCGCCGAGCGGATCGAGTTGGGGCTGCTCCAGGTCGGACGCCGGCTCGACACCGTGATGACGGTGCTGTCGCCGTACCGCACGACCGACGACGAGCTCCACACCGCGTACGTCGAGGCGCATGACGCGCTCGGCGACCTGGCGGCCACGTACACCTGGGTCACGCTCGGGCGGCGGCCGGCTCCACCAGCTCGACGAGCACCCCGCCGGCGTCCTTCGGGTGGATGAAGTTGATCCGGGAGTCGGAGGTGCCGCGGCGCGGCTCGTCGTACAGCAGGCGCAGGCCGCGCTCGCGCAGGATCGCGCTGACCGCCTCGACGTCGGTGACCCGGTAGGCCATCTGCTGGATGCCAGGTCCCTTGCTGTCGAGGAACTTGGCGATCGTGGACTGCTCGTTGAGCGGCGCGAGCAGCTGGATGCACGAGCCGGAGTCGCCGACGGCCATCATCGCCTCGCGTACGCCCTGCTCCTCGTTGACCTCTTGGTGGGCCAGCCGCATGCCGTACGTCGTCTCGTAGAAGGCGATCGCGACGTCCAGGTCGGGCACGGCGATGCCGACGTGGTCGATGGCGGTGAACAGGTGGGCGGCGGCATCCAGACCGTTGGCAGAGCTCATGTGCGACATGGTCGTACGCCACGGGCCGCGCGGCGAGCGCGTGTGACGTTTTCCACCCTCGCCGCCCCCCGGACCCGTGGGTAAGGTCGATGGAGATCGACCCATCAAACTCTGGAGGCTCCTCATGTCCGGTCCGTCCGTCATCGTCGCGGGTGCACGCACCCCGATCGGCCGCCTCCTCGGCGGCCTCAAGAGCCTCTCGGCGGCCGAGCTGGGTGGCGTCGCCATCAAGGGCGCGCTGGACAAGGCCGGCGTGCAGCCGGAGCAGGTCGACTACCTGATCATGGGCCAGGTCATCCTCGCCGGTGCCGGCCAGAACCCCGCCCGCGTCGCCGGCATCGCCGGTGGGTTGCCGTGGACCATGCCGTCGATCACGATCAACAAGGTCTGCCTGTCGGGCCTGAACTCCATCGCGATGGCCGACCAGCTGATCCGCGCCGGCGAGTGCGAGATCGTCGTCGCCGGCGGCATGGAGTCGATGACCAACGCCCCGCACTTACTGCCGAAGTCGCGTGAGGGCATCAAGTTCGGCGACGTGCAGTTGGTCGACTCCATGGCGTACGACGCGCTCTACGACCAGGCCACGAAGCAGGCGATGGGCGGGCTGACCGAGCAGATCAACGCCGAGGGCGTGAAGCTGACCCGTGAGGAGCAGGACGCCTTCGCAGCCGCTTCGCACCAGAAGGCCGCCGAGGCCTGGAAGAACGGCGTGTTCGACGACGAGGTCGTGCCGGTCTCGATCCCGCAGCGGAAGGGCGACCCGATCGTGGTCAGCGCCGACGAGGGCGTGCGTGGCGACACCACCACCGAGTCGCTCGGCAAGCTGCGCCCGGCGTTCAGCAAGGACGGCACCATCACCGCCGGCTCCGCCTCGCAGATCTCCGACGGGGCCGCGGCCGTCGTCGTGATGAGCAAGGCCAAGGCCGAGGAGCTCGGTCTGGAGTGGCTGGCCGAGATCGGTGCGCACGGCATGGTCGCCGGCCCCGACTCGAGCCTGCAGCTGCAGCCGGCCAACGCCACGCAGAAGGCCTGCGACAAGGAGGGGATCACCCCCGCCGACCTCGACCTGGTCGAGTTCAACGAGGCCTTCGCCGCGGTCGGCATCGAGTCGGCCCGCGCGCTCGACCTCGACCCCTCGATCGTCAACGTCAACGGCGGCGCGATCGCGCTCGGCCACCCGGTCGGCATGTCCGGCACCCGCGTGGTGCTGCACCTGGCGCTCGAGCTCAAGCGTCGCGGTGGCGGCGTCGGCGCGGCCGCCCTGTGCGGCGGCGGTGGGCAGGGCGATGCCCTGATCGTGCGTGTCCCGAAGAACTGACGCTTCGTCTGTCCCGGACCTCGTCGAGCGCGCCCGCGCCGGCGAGGCCCGGGCGGTCGCGCGGCTGATCTCCCTGGTCGAGGACGAGTCGCCGCTGCTGCGTGAGGTGATGGCGGCGCTCGCGCCGCACACCGGGCACGCCCAGGTCATCGGGATCACCGGGTCGCCCGGCGTCGGCAAGTCGACGTCGACCAACGCGCTCGTCAGTGAGCTGCGCAAGCAGGACAAGCGGGTGGGCGTCCTCGCCGTCGATCCGTCGTCGCCCTTCTCCGGTGGCGCCCTGCTGGGGGACCGGGTGCGGATGCAGGACCACGCGCTCGACCGCGACGTCTACATCCGCTCGATGGCCTCCCGCGGCCACCTCGGCGGGCTCTCCTGGACCACGCCGCAGGCACTGCGGGTGCTCGATGCCGCCGGGTGCGACGTGATCCTGATCGAGACCGTCGGCGTCGGCCAGAGCGAGGTCGAGATCGCCGGCCTCGCCGACACCACGATGGTGCTGCTGGCACCCGGCATGGGCGACGGGATCCAGGCCGCCAAGGCCGGCATCCTCGAGATCGGCGACCTGTACGTCGTCAACAAGGCCGACCGCGACGGTGCCGACCAGGTCCGCCGCGACCTGCGCTCGATGCTGCAGCTCGCCGAGCGGCCCGAAGGCGCGTGGCGCCCGCCGATCGTCAAGACCGTCGCTCAGAAGGGCGAGGGCCTCGACGAGGTGGTCGCAGAGATCGACCAGCACCGCGAGTGGCTGACCGCGAGCGGCGAGCTCGAGAAGCGGCGTACCCGCCGTGCCCGGGACGAGATCGAGGCCATCGCGGTCACCGCCCTGCGCAAGCGCTGGGGCGACGTGCATGGCCGCTCGGAGCTCGACGACCTGGCCGCCGCCGTCGCTGCGGGAGAGACCGACCCGTACGCCGCGGCGGACGAGCTGCTGGACACGTTCGCCGACTGACGACAGGCTGTGCGCCCGTGAGCATCGCGAGCGGACCCGTCATCCAGATCTGCTGGGTCACCGACGACATCGAGGCGACCGAGCGGCTGCTGTCCGACCAGTTCGGAGTCGGAGGGTGGACCCGGATCCCGGACGTCCGGTTCGGGCCGGAGACGACGACGCTGCGTGGCGCCCCGGTGGACTGCACCCTGCACGTCTCCCTGGGGTACGCCGGGGACCTGCAGCTCGAGCTGATCCAGCCGGTCGCGGGTCCGTCGATCCACCGGGAGTTCCTGGACGCCCACGGCCCCGGCCTGCACCACGCCTGCTTCGCGGTGGACGACGTCGAGGCGGCCTGCGCGGCAGCGGAGGCCGCCGACGTGCCGGTGCTGATGCGCGGCTCGATGATGGGCGGGGAGATCGAGTTCGCCTACGTCGACGGGTCGGCCGGGGGAGCGCCGTACGTCGAGCTGGCCCGGATCGGCCCGCAGATGCAGGAGTTCTACGACGCGGTGAAGAACGCATGACCCGGTCACCGAGGACAGCCCTGGTCACCGGCGCCGGCCCGGGTTCGCTCGGCGAGGCGACGGCGGACGCCCTGCGCGAGCTCGACTTCCGGGTGCTGACGACCACGCGGACCTGCGCGGTCACCGAAGACACGCACCCGCTGGAGCTCTCCTTGCGGTCATCGGTCGCAGCACTGGCCGCGTGGGTGGGGTCGACGACCGACCGGCTGGACGTGCTGGTCAACAACGCCGGCATCCACCTCGACCTGCGCTCGAAGTGGTCCGAGCCGCAGCTCGTCGACGGTCACGAGATCCACTGGCGCACCAACTACCTCGGAACCGCCGAGCTGACGCGGCTGCTGCTCCCGCGGCTGCTGGCGACCGCCGAAGCGGAGGGGGAGGCGCGGGTGGTCAACGTGGTCTCCAAGCTGCACGCCCGGGGCCGCAACGAGTGGCTCACCGGGGATGTTGTGCCGTACGACTCCTGGGCGGCGTACGGCACCTCCAAGCTCGCGCTCGTGCACGAGGCCGCCGAGATCGAGCGGCGGTACGGCGCGCGTGGGCTGCACGGCTACTCGCTGCACCCGGGCTCGGTCTACACCCGGATCGCCGACCGGGGCTTGGAGACCGCGCCGGTGCTGGCCCGGCTGCGCAAGCTGGTGGCGCCCCTGGAGCGGCGCTCGCTGACCTCGCCGGCCGAAGGTGCTCGCACCACTGTCTTCTGCGCGACCTCGGCCGACGCCGTGCCCGGTGGCTACCACCGGCGCTCGGCTGTCGCCGAGCCGTCGGCCGACGCGCTCGACGCCGCGGCCGCTGCCCGGCTGTGGGAGGCGACGTCGGCCTGAGGTCGGCGCCATGACCTAATCTCGCAGGCGTGACCCTTCCGTTCGACCCGATCGACGAAGCCGCCCGCCAGTGGGGCAAGCGCTGGGACGGCGTGCCGGCCATGCATGCGGTCACGTCGCTGATGCGCGTGCAGCAGCTGGTCATCGGGCGGCTCGACGCGATCCTCAAGCCGCACGGGCTCAGCTTCGCCCGCTACGAAGCGCTGGTGCTGCTGACCTTCTCGTCGCGCGGGTCACTGCCGCTCGGCAAGATGGGCGAGCGGCTACAGGTGCACCCGACCTCGGTCACCTCGATCGTGCGGCGCCTCGAGGCCGCCGGGCTGGTGGAGCGCAAGGCACACCCCGTGGACGGGCGAGCGGTGCTCGCCGAGATCACCGACAAGGGGCGGGCCCTGGTCGAGGTCGCCACCCGGGACCTGGTCGACGCCGACTTCGCGTTGAGCGCTCTCTCCGACGCCGACCTCGAGATGGTGTCGGCCGTCCTCAAGCCCGTCCGCAAGGCGGCGGGGGACTTCTAGTCATGGTCACGGCCGACGACGTACGACGGGTCGGTCTGGCCCTGCCTCGGACCTACGAGTTCTTCACCGGCGGCCGCTACAAGCTCAAGGTCCGCCAGATCGTCTACGCCGCCTTCTCGAAGGACGAGTCGGCGATGGGCTTCGGGTATCCAAAGGACGCACGCGACGGACTGATCGAGTCCGACCCCGAGACGTTCTTCCTGCCGCCCACGAGCGACCTGCGCTACCAGTGGGTCTGCGCCCACCTGGGCCGGCTCGACCAGGTCGAGATGCGCGAGCTGGTGACCGATGCCTGGCGGATGTGCACGCCGAAGATGCTCCACGACCTGCCCGAGCTAGAACCTCCGGCCGCCGCTGCCTGGGCCGCGATCGACGCAGGCGAGTGGCACGACGTACGGCCGCTGCTGCACCCCTACCTGCACTTCCAGGACGGGGCGGTCGTGCTGCGCGGCCGCAACGCCGTGCTGGAGCACCTGCGCAGCCACCCCACACCGAAGCCGCCCGCCGCGGTGGAAGTCCGCGGCGGGCAGCTCTATCGGTGGGTGCGTTAGATCAGGCGCCGCCCGGCTGGGTGACGCCGTTGACCTTCAGGGTGTACGGCGCGAACTGCTGGACCAGCTCCGAGGAGTCGTCGGTCGCCACGATCGCCACCACCTTGTCGAAGACCACGGCGGGGAGCAGGTCGCGACGGTCCAGGTTGAGGTGGTTGCGGCCGTTCCACTCGACCTGCAGCACGGTCGGGATCTTGCCCGCGCGGATGCCGACCAGCTTGACGTTCCAGTTCTGGACCGCCAGCGGGCTGATCTGCGTGGGCGACTTGAACGGCGCCAGGCTGGAGCCGTCGCTGATGGTGGTGCCGCCGACCAAGATGTCGTCGACCAGCAGGCCACCCTCGTTGACGCCGCCGTCACTCACGTAGCGGAAGCTGAGCAGCACACTCTGCCCGGCGTACGCCGAGAGGTCGAACGTGTGCGGCTCGAACCCGGTGGTGGTGCCGTTGAGCGCGGCGCCGAGCGGGCCGTCGGTCGTCTTGTCTCCGGCGATCGAGGTGTAGGTCTTGCCGCCGTCGGTCGAGATCTGGACGTAGCCGTAGTCGTAGCCGGCCTCGGCGCCGTACTTGGCGTCGAAGGTCAGCGTCGGGTCCGCGGCCGGGACCGTCACCGGGGTGACCGCCGCCGAGTCGAGGTTGTTGGCGTTGCCGGACCACAGCACCGAGTTGCCGGGCCGGTCCGGGTCGTTCGAGACCAGGCTCCAGGTCAGCGGCTGGGTCGGCAGCGTCGACGCGCCTTCGAAGGTCAGCGTCTTCAGCTTGCTGCCCTTCAGCGTCTTGCCGTCGGCTCCGCGGAGCGCGACGTAGTCAGCACCGTTGGGTGCGGCGCCGGGGGTGTCGTAGGACTCCGGGTTGTCGAGGTTGACCGTCGAGCGCAGGCTGGGCGTGGTGACGACCCGCTTGTCGGCGCCGAGCACGATCGAGTGCTTGGCGTCGCCGACGATCTTGTCGAGCAGCACCATCGACTGGTACTGGTGGATGACCTTGAAGGGGTCGTTGATGCCCTCGCCCTCGAGCTCGTTGGCGAGGCTGGCGATGCCCTGGAACTCACCGTCGCGGTGCAACGCCGACATGAAGTCGGTGCCGAACCGGTCGTAGAGGTAGAGCATCATCGAGTAGGCGTTGCCGTAGTCGGCCAGCGTCGCGGCCGGGTTGGGATCCTCGCCCCACAGGGTGAGCGAGTTCTGGGCGCCGCCGCAGTCGCGGGGGTTGGGGTTGTACGGCGTCTGCACGATCCCGAAGCCCTGGAAGCAGTAGATGTGGCTGTCCGCTCCGGGCTGGTCGACGGTCTTGGTGGCGTCGACGTACCCGACCAGGGTCTGGGCGAAGTCGGACAGGCCCTCGTTGATCCAGTTCACCTCGAACGGGTCGGTGTAGTGCTGCAGGAGGTGCTGCCACTCGTGCGCGAAGGTGCCCTCGTAGAGGTTCGGCCGGGCCGGGCGGCTCGTGCAGGGGTCCGTGGTCGAGGCGTCCGGCGGGTTGTCGCCGGTGCGGTGCGCCCAGTCGTAGGCATCGATCGTCATCACGTTGCGGTCGACGAGGTCGTTGAACTGCGACGAGAAGAAGCCGGCGATGTACGTCGAGGCCGCGGGGAAGTCGTAGTAGTTGTCGTCGCGGACGTTGTCGATCAGCGCGACGGTGTTGTCGCCGTCTCCGGTGTAGTCGCCGGCGATCTGGGCGTTGGTGCCGTCGAGGTCCGGGGGAGTGCTGAAGGTGGCCGTCTCCTTCGGGTACATGTTGTTGTCGAACTCGCTGACCAGGCGGTCGACCTGGGCCTGGGTGACGACGGTGCTGTCCGTGCCGCGGCAGTCGCCGGCGGGGAACGAGGTGTCGTTGGCGACCCAGACCTCGATCTTGTCGCCGACGCCCTTCAACGTGTACGGCTTCAGGTACAGCTGGCCGTTGAAGTCGTCCAGTGCCAGCCACGAGCGCACTGTGCCCGTCGGGGGCGTCGCCGCGGCGGCCAGAGCCTGCGCCTTGAGCCGTGACTTCGAGCCGACCTTGTCGAGCTGCTTGGTGGAGTACTTCGCGTCCGGCGAGACCTCGCGGGTGTCGCTGGGGGCGGGTGCGCCGGGTGGAGCGGCGGTGGCGGTCCCCGGGGCCGCGGTTGCGGATCCGAACGGGATGAGGAGACCGGCCGCGCACGTGGCGAGGGCGACTCCGGCTGGCAGGAACGACGTCTTCATGAGACCTCCCGAGAATGGCGCCGTGCCGAGTGCTGACCCGCGGTAGCGGGTGGCGCCGAGATCCGTCCTATCCCGAACCCCGCGGGGCTCGCAAGAGTCTGGTTGCCTCACAAACTCGCAGTTGGTGCATTTAGTAGGACGTCCTACTAACTCCAGTATGAGCGAGAACGCGCGTACCCGCTGGCAGGCCCGCTACGAGAAGTCCCGGGTCCGCGAGGTCGACTTCACGACGCTGAGCGGGCTCGAGCTCGAGCCGGCGTACGGCACCGACGACTCGGAGTGGCCCGGCGAGTTCCCGTTCACCCGCGGTCTCTATCCCACCGGCTACCGCGGCCGCTCGTGGACGATCCGGCAGCTCGCCGGCTTCGGCAACGCCCAGCAGACCAACGAGCGCTACCGGATGATCCTCGGCCGCGGCGGCGGCGGGCTGTCGGTGGCCTTCGACATGCCGACCCTGATGGGCCGCGACTCCGACGACCCGAAGGCGCTCGGCGAGGTCGGCCACTGCGGCGTCGCGATCGACTCCGCCGCCGACATGGAGGTGCTGTTCGACGGCATCGACCTCGGTGACGTCACGACCTCGATGACGATCAGCGGCCCCGCCGTACCCGTCTTCTGCATGATGATCGTCGCCGCCGAGCGGGCCGGGGTCGACACCGGCAAGCTCAACGGCACGCTGCAGACCGACATCTTCAAGGAGTACATCGCCCAGAAGGAGTGGATCTTCGGGCCGGAGCCGCACCTGAAGCTGATCGGTGACCTGATGGAGTACTGCGCCGAGAGCATCCCGGCGTACAAGCCGCTCTCGGTCTCCGGCTACCACATCCGCGAGGCCGGCTCGACGGCAGCGCAGGAGCTCGCGTTCACGCTCGCCGACGGGTTCGGGTACGTCGAGCTGGGGCTGTCGCGTGGCCTCGACGTCGACGTCTTCGCGCCCGGGCTGTCCTTCTTCTTCGACGCTCACGTCGACTTCTTCGAGGAGATCGCGAAGTTCCGCGCCGCCCGCCGGATCTGGGCGCGCTGGATGCGCGACGTGTACGGCGCGAAGACCGACAAGGCGCAATGGCTGCGCTTCCACACGCAGACGGCGGGTGTCTCGCTGACCGCGCAGCAGCCCTACAACAACGTGGTCCGCACCGGCATCGAGGCGCTCTCGGCCGTGCTCGGCGGCACCAACTCGCTGCACACCAACGCCCTCGACGAGACCCTCGCGCTGCCGAGCGAGCAGGCCGCCGAGATCGCGCTGCGCACCCAGCAGGTGATCATGGAGGAGACCGGCGTCGTCAACGTGGCGGACCCGCTCGGTGGCTCCTGGTACGTCGAGGCGCTCACCGACCGGATCGAGGCAGAGGCCAACGCCATCTTCGACAAGGTCCTCGCGATGGGTGGCTCGACCCTCACGTCCGACCAGCCCGAGCGGATCGCCGAGGCGGTCGCCCGCGGCGAGGCCCCGATCACCCAGGGGCTGCTGCGCGGCATCGAGGAGGGCTGGTTCATGTCCGAGATCGCCGAGGCGGCGTTCCAATACCAGGTCTCGCTGGAGAAGCGCGAGAAGCGCATCGTCGGGGTCAACTGCCACACCGAGTCCGTCACCCACGACCTGGAGATCCTGCGGGTCTCCCACGAGGTCGAGGTCGAGCAGGTCCGCGTGCTGGCCGCCCGCCGCCAGGCGCGTGACGACGCCGCGGTCAAGGAGGCGCTCGACCGGATGGTCGCGGCGGCTCTCGCCGACGAGAACACCATCGAGCCGATGCTCGACGCCGTGCGCGCCGAGGCCACGCTCGGGGAGATCTGCGACGCCCTGCGGGCCGAGTGGGGGGAGTACCGCGAACCGGCCCGGTTCTGAGTCTGCCGCCCGGCTCCCTAGGATTGGCGCATGACCCAGCAGCCGTTCTCGCGCCCCGGCGCGATCGACCTGTCCGGCCTCAAGGCGCCCGCCCCCCAGTCGGGGTCCGCCGCACCGGGGGGCGCGGCGCCGGCCGGCGGCTCGTCGTACGCCGTCGAGGTCAGTGAGGAGAGCTTCCAGTCGGTCATCGAGACCTCGATGACGGCGCCGGTCCTGCTCGTCTTCTACTCACCGACGCGGATGCCGGAGAGCCAGCAGCTCGCCGACGACTTCGTGACGCTGTCGACCGAGTTCGAGGGCCGGTTCCTGGTCGGCCTCGTCAACATCGACGCGGCGCCGGGCATCGCGCAGGCGATGCAGATCCCGTCGATCCCGCTGGTGGTGGCGGTCCTCGACGGCCGTCCGGCGCCGCTGATCCAGGACGTGCTGCCGATCGACGAGCTGCGCTCCGCTCTCACCACCGTGATGCAGCAGCTGACCGCGCAGGGCATGACCGGCCGGCACCAGCCCCGATCCGCTCCCGTCGACACGGACGGCGACGGCGAGCCCGACGTCGACCCGCGCTACGCCGCCGCCCAGGACGCGCTGGGCGACGGCGACATCGACCGCGCGGTCGCGGAGTACCAGAAGCTCGTCACCGCCAACCCGGCTGACGTCGAGGCTGCGGCGGGCCTGGCGATGGCGAAGGTCCTGCAGCGCACCCAGGGCGTCGACCTCAACGCCGCCCGGGCCGCCGGCGCCGCGAACCCTGACGACGTGGACGCCCAGACCATGGTCGCCGACCTCGACATGCTCGGTGGTCACGTGGAGGACGCGTTCATCCGGCTGATCGAGCTGGTCCGTCGTACGTCGGGCGACGACCGCAACAAGGCACGCGAGCACCTGCTCGGCCTCTTCGGCGCCGTCGGCAACGACGACCCGCGGGTGCTCAAGGGCCGGCAGAGCCTGGCTTCTGCGCTCTTCTAGTCGGGTCGTCCGCCTCTCGGCTAGCTATAGGTGCTCCTCAGGCGGACGACCCGGTCAGAGCCTCCAGCACGGCCCGTACGGCGGGTGACTCCGCCATGCTGCGCCGGTGCACCGCGATCACGTCGCGGGTGGGTTCGGGATCGTGCGCGGGTACGGCGACCAGCTCGTCGCCGAGCGGCTGGCGACCCAGTCGGGGGACCAGGGCGATACCGAGGCCGGCGCGGACCAGCGCCAGGTGGGAGTCGAACTCCATCGCGGTGTGCGCGATCCGAGGCAGTCGCCCGGTCCCGGCGTACATCCGGGTGAGCCACTGACGGCAGATCGTGCCCTCGGGGGTCGCGATCCAGCCCTCGTCGACCAGGTCTCGTGGGCTGACCCGGGTCCGCTCGGCGAGCGGATGGCCGACCGGCACGATGACCTCGGCGAAGTCGGTCGCGACCTGGGTCGCCGCGAGGTGGTCGGGGATCGCGATCGGGACATCGCCCCACCGGTGCACGACGCCGAGGTCGCTCTGGCCGGTCGCGACCAGGTCGATGGTGTCCCAGGGCTCGCGCTCGGTGAGGGACAGCGTGAGGTCGGGGTGGTCGGCGCGGAGGTCGCGGACGACGGGGGCGACCAGGCCGCGCATCGCGGTGGAGAACGCCGTCAGACGGAGGTGACCCGACACCGTGCCGGCCCGCTCGTGCAGCCCGGACTCGACCTCCTCGAGGTCGGCGAGCAGGCGGGCACCGGCGTCGACGAGGTGCCGGCCGTGGTCGGTGAGGATCACCCCGCGACCGACCCGCTCGAGCAGGGCGACGCCGGTCTGCTTCTCCAGTCGCTTGACCTGCTGAGAGATCGCGCTCGGCGTGAAGCCCAGTGCGTCCGCGGCGCCGACGACGGAGCCGTGGGTGTCGACAGCCCGGAGGCTGGTCAGGGCGGCGAGATCAATCATGCAGCGATGCTACATGGATCCATGCATCAGGATTCGCTGGTGCTACATGGTCGCCGTACGGTTGGCTGGTCGGTGTGAACCGCCGTGACTCCCTCCTCGCCGCCCTCGTGGCCACGATCTGGGGCTTCAACTTCGTCGTCATCGACTGGGGGATGGAGGGCATCCCGCCGCTGCTGTTCGTGGCCATCCGGTTCGTGCTCGTGGTCTTCCCGGCGATCTTCTTCGTCGCTCGGCCGGACGCCCCGTGGCGGGTGATCGCGGCCGTCGGCGTCTTCATGTCCCTGGGCCAGTTCGGTTTCCTCTACGTCTCGATGGACGCAGGCATGCCGCCCGGCCTCGCCGCGCTGGTGCTCCAGGCGCAGGTGATCTTCACCGTGCTGATCGCCGCGGGCGTGCTGCGGGAGATCCCGACCACGGCCCAGGTCGCGGGTGTCGTCCTCGGCTCCGTAGGACTCGCCGTCGTCGCGGTCGGCCGCGGCGGCCAGGTGACCCTGCTCGCCCTCGCGCTCTGCGTGCTCGGCGCGCTGTCGTGGGGGATCGGCAACGTGGTCTCGCGCGCGTCCGGGGTGAAGGGCGGGCTGTCGCTGACGGTCTGGTCCGCGGTCGTCGTACCGGTGCCGCTGCTCGCGCTGTCGCTGGCGATCGACGGGCCGGGCGTGGTCGGCGACGCGTTGCTGTCGTTCTCCTGGCAGGCGGCGGTCTCGACGCTCTACACCGCGGGGCTGGCCTCGTTGGTGGGGTACGGCGTCTTCAACACCCTGCTGTCGCGCAACCAGTCGTCCTCGGTCGTGCCGTGGGTGCTGCTCGCGCCGGTCGTCGCCATGGCGTCGGCCTGGCTGCTCCTCGACCAACGCCCCAACTCGGCCGAGCTGCTCGGCGGACTGCTGCTGATCGTGGGCGTGCTGGTCGCGATGCGGCCGGTGTGGCGCGCGCCGGGCGTCGGTGGCTTGGGATCGGTTCCTGGGGCCCAGACCGAGCCGAATCCACCGCTACCCAGGGTGGCGACCGTGCGGCGGTGAGCAGGCAACCGTTTCGCACCGAACCGGATGGGAATTCGGTTGCTCACGCACCGCTGCCCGGTCCGTCACGCCATGGGCGTGGCGGCGGAGCGGTAGACGAGCTCGTCGCTCGGGACGATCTCGCGGCCCAGCGGTAGCAGCGAGATCGGCACCATCTTGAAGCTGGCGATGCCGAGCGGGATGCCGATGATCGTCAGGCACATCGCGACGCCGGTCACGACATGGCCGATCGCCAGCCAGATGCCGGCGACGACGACCCAGATCACGTTGCCGATCGTCGACCCGGCCCCGGCGGTGGGCTTGCGGATCGCCGTACGCCCGAACGGCCAGAGCGCGTAGTTGGCGATCCGGAACGACGCGATGCCGAACGGGATCGTGATGATCAGGATGCAGCAGATGACCCCGGCGACGACGTACCCGATCGCCATCCAGAACCCGCAGAGCACCAGCCAGATGACGTTGAGGACGAATCGCACCCGGTCAATCTAGCCAGTGCTAGGCAGCGGGACCCTTCGCTCGTACGTCGGCAACGGTGTCCATCGCCTCGCGCAGCTCCGCGATCCAGTCGCTCTCGTGCTGCCCGACGAGCCGTACGCACCAGGCGAGCGCGTCGGCACGCGAGCGGGCGACGCCGGCGTCGACGAGAGTGTCGAGCACCAGCCGCTGCGGCTGGCGCAGCCGGGTCATCGTCGGGGCCGAGACGTGGGTCCACAGCTCCCGATGCTCCCCGATCGCCAGGCCCCAGGAGACCTTGCGCTCGAACCGGTGCTGGGCCTCGCGTGCGATCTCCATCCGCTGGTCGCGGGTCTCCTCGCGGAAGGCCGACGCCCGGCCCGCCCGGGCCTCGGCCATGGCCGCGTCGGACGCGCCCTCGAGCTCGACGTCGGCGATCGACAAGATGACCGTGATCTCCTCGCGGTCCACCGTGACGACGGCGGGGGCTGACTGCCACTCCGCCGGGAGCCGGCCGGCGAACCAGCCCGTCACGCGCTCCGTGAGTTCGTTTGTAATCATGTAATCATCGTGCCACGGACCACCAAATCGCCGAGTCGGCGCAAAGTGACCCCGGCTCAGGGTCACTTTGCGCCGACTCGCGGGTCAGTTTGCGCCGACTCGGCTCTAGCGCCCTGACTCGGTGTACGCCGGGCCAGCGGACCCGCCCGGCGCGAGGTTCGCGAGCGCCGACTCGATCCGGCGGGCGGTGAAGTCGGCGCAGCGCTCGGTGATCTGCTCGAGGGTGCAGAACTCGGCCGAGCGGATCTCGCGGGCCTCGCGGACGATCGAGTCGGTGAGGGTGGCGTCGTGGACGCCGCCGTCGAAGACCAGGCAGAGCGCGTCGTCCCAGCCGCTCCACGGGGGCAGCCAGTCGGTCAGCACCAGCCCGCCCGCGGGGAGGTCGAGGCCGAGCTCCTCCTCGATCTCGCGGGTGACCGCCTGCTGCGGGGACTCGTTGACCTCGACGACACCGCCGGGCAGGTCCCAGTCGGGCTTGTAGGTGAGTTGGCACAGCAGCACCCGCCCGTCCGGGTCGCGCACCAGCATCTGTCCGATCGCGCGCTTGCGGGGGAGGAAGGAGTTGAGCAGCGCCCGGAACCCCTCCGGCTCGTTCAGCGGGGTGTCGGTCGCGAGGCGTGCGTAGACGACGCGGTCGACCGGCGACCCGTCGACGGTCACGCCGCGCATCACGCCCTCGCGGCGCAGCCCCGACCAGGTCGCGGCGCGCTGGCCACCCTCGTCATCGGGGTCGACCAGGGCCTCGACCCGGGCGTGGTCGAGCAGGGCGCCCACCACGTGGTGGCGGATGACGTCGATCGGCGTGTCGACGGTCCACGTGATCCGGGCTGTTCCCTCCGCGACGGTGGTCACGATGGTGGCGGGCTCGGTCACGGGAGTCAGAGTAGTGGTCTCGACAAGTCGGTGTTGCCCGATGTCAGCGCCTGCGCAGCCACACCGTCGCGAGCGGCGGTACGACGATCGTGGCGTGCGCGGGCTGGCCGGACCAGTCGCCGGCGACCGCGGTCACCGATCCGAAGTTGCCCACGCCGGAGCCGGCGTACGCCTCGGCGTCGGTGTTCAGGATCTCCTCCCACTCACCGTCCGCAGGCAGACCCACCCGGTAGTCGTCGTGGGGCACGGACGCGAAGTTGGAGACGCAGACGACGTCGGGTGAGTCCACGGATCCGCGGCGGATGAAGGAGAAGACGTTGCGACCGGCGTCGTTGGCGTCGATCCACTGGAAGCCGCTGGGGTCGTTGTCGCGCGACCAGACGGCGGGGGAGCCGACGTACGCCGCGTTGAGGTCGCGCACCAGGTCGGAGACACCGCGGTGCTCTGGGTGCTCGAGCAGCCACCAGTCGAGCTCGCGCGACTCGGCCCACTCGGACTCCTGCCCGAGCTCACAGCCCATGAACAGCAGCTGCTTGCCCGGGTGGGCCCACATGAACGCCAGGTAGGCGCGCAGGTTGGCGAGCTGCTGCCACCGGTCGCCCGGCATCTTGCGCAGCAGCGAGCCCTTGCCGTGCACGACCTCGTCGTGGGAGAGCGGCAGCACGAAGTTCTCGGAGAACGCGTAGACGAGCGAGAACGTCATCTCGCCGTGGTGGTAGGCACGGTGCACGGGCTCGTGGGCCAGGTAGTCCAGTGAGTCGTGCATCCAGCCCATGTTCCACTTGAAGCCGAAGCCGAGTCCGTCGGCCGACGTCGGGCGGGTGACGCCGGGCCACGACGTCGACTCCTCGGCGATCGTGGCGATGCCGGGGATGCGCTTGTAGACGGTGGCGTTCATCTCCTGCAGGAACTGCACGGCCTCGAGGTTCTCGTGACCACCGTGGATGTTGGGCGACCACTCGCCGTCCTCGCGGGCGTAGTCGAGGTAGAGCATCGAGGCGACGCCGTCGACGCGCAGCCCGTCGGCGTGGAACTCCTGGAGCCAGTAGACGGCGTTGGCGTAGAGGAAGTTGCGCACCTCGCGCCGGCCGAAGTTGAAGATGTGGGAGCCCCACTCCTTGTGCCACCCGCGCTGCGGGTTGGGGTCCTCGTAGAGCGGAGTGCCGTCGAAACGGGCCAGCGCCCACTCGTCGGTGGCGAAGTGGCCGGGCACCCAGTCGAGGATCACGCCGACGCCGGCCTGGTGCAGCCGGTCGACGAGCAGGCGGAAGCCGTCGGGGTCACCGAAGCGCGAGTCGGGCGCGAAGTACGACGTCACGTGGTAGCCCCACGAGCCGCCGAACGGGTGCTGCATCACCGGCATCAGCTCGACGTGGGTGAACCCCAGCCCGGCGACGTACGCCGGCAGCTCGTCGGCCAGCTCGGCCCACGACCAGAAGCGGCCGTCGTGATGCTTCTTCCACGAGGCGAGGTGCATCTCGTAGATGCTCATCGGCCCGTTCACCGGGGAGCCCTTGGCGCGCTCGGCGAGCCACGCGTCGTCACCCCACTCGTACGCCGACTCGAAGATCTTGGAGGCAGTGTCGGCCGGCTTCTCGGCCCAGGCGGCCATCGGATCGGCCTTCTCGCGCCACTCGCCGTCGGGCCCGAGGATCACGTACTTGTACGCCGTGCCGCCGCGGACGCCGGGCACGAACAGCTCCCAGACGCCGGACGACCCGAGCTGCCGCATCGGGTGCTCTCGCCCGTCCCAGCTGTTGAAGTCGGCCTTGATCCGCACCGCGCGAGCCGACGGCGCCCACACGGCGAAGGATGTGCCGGTGACGGGCTCCAGCGCACCGGGGTAGTGGCGCACGTGAGCGCCGAGCACCTCCCAGAGCTGCTCGTGGCGGCCCTCGTTGATCAGGTGCAGGTCCATCTCACCGAGCGTCGGCAGGAACCGGTAGGAGTCGTCGAGCACGATCGGGTCGGCGCCGTACGACGCCGCGACGCGGTAGTCGGGCACGTCCGGCAACGGCAGGACACCAACCCAGATGCCCTCGTGCTCGTGGGTGAGCGCGACGGCACCGCCGTCCCAGCGCACCTCCACGGACGACGCGAGCGGCTTGAGCACGCGCACCGTCACTCCACCGTCGTGCGGGTGCGGTCCCAGCACGCCGTGCGGGTTGCCGTGCTGGCCGTGGACGACCTGGCTCAGCTCGTCCTCGGCGACCGGCTGTACGGCGTGGGCCTGCGGAGTCATGCGTCTCCCATTCTGGCGACGGCGGCGAGCGGGATGTCCACCCAGGCCGGTCGGTTGCGCGTCTCGTAGACGGTCTCGTAGACGACCTTGTCGGCGACATAGGCGTCCAGCAGCACGCGCTGCTCGTCGCTGACCTCCCCGCCGGCGTACGCCACCAGGAAGTGGTTGGCGTTGCGGTGGGCCCACTCGTCGGCGCGGTAGGCGCGCTGCGGAGCACCCTCGGCGTCGTCCTGGGCGAAGGAGCGCTCGACGACGCGCGGTACGTAGTCGAAGGAGCGCAGCATCCCGGCGACGTCGCGCCAGGGGGAGTCCGGCAGCAACCGCTCGGCGAGCGGCTTGGCGGGCTCGCCCTCGAAGTCGACGATCTTCCAGCCCAGGCTGGTGCGCAGCGTCTGCCCGAGGTGCAGGTCGCCGTGGACCTGCTGCACGGTCAGGCCCGGCAGCGCACGCACCCGGTCGTACGTCGCGCGCAGGGCGTCGGCGTACGGCGCGAGGTCGGGCACGACGTCGAGGGCGGCGTCGAGGCGGGTGGTCATCGCATCGGCGAGCGCGGTGGCAGCCTCCGGGCCGCGGCGCTCGGTCGGGAAGTGCTCCGCCAGGACGGCGTGCACCTCGCGCAGCGCCTCCCCGAGCCGGGCGGACTCGCCGGCGAAGTCGCCGCCGGCCTCGTGCGCGTGCAGGTCGGCCTCGGCGAAGAGGTTGCGGGCGCTGGTGACCGCGAGGTCCCAGCCGTCGCTGGCCGTGCGCAGGAACTGCTGGAGCATCGCGAGCTGCATGGTCGTGCCGCGGCCCTCGTCGGCGTCGGCGTCGACCCAGTCCAGCCAGCCGTAGAGCGCGGCGATGTGGTCGGAGCCCGCGGCGGTCAGGACCTCGTGCACCTGGATGTCGGGGTTGACCCCGGGCGTGATCTTGCGGAAGACCTTCATCAGCGAGTCCTCGCCGAAGGCGACCGAGGAGTTCGACTGCTCACCCGAGAAGAGCGCGGAGTGGGTGTCGAGGTCGAGCTCGTGGCCGGGCAGTCGATGGAAGGCCAGGCCGCTGTCGAGCTCGGTGCGATTGCCCCCGGCCTCGTCGGCCGCAGCGGCGAACGCGCGCAGCCACAGTCCCATCGCGTCCCGGTCGTGGAGCGCGTCGTACGCATGGACCCAGCCGAACTCCGGCTCCTCCCACCAGCCGAGGAAGGCGTGGTCGAGCCGGGTCTCGGGCTCGGTGTAGAGGGCCAGCGGCACCTGGTAGATCTCGCTGCCGCCGGGCCCGTCCTCATAGGCGACCTCGACCAGGTCGATCACCACCCAGAGGCCGTCGCCACTCCCGGGGAGCTGGCCGATCCGACGTACGCCAGCGACCGAGAAGGGACGTCCCTTGCCGGCGAACCAGCGGGTGCGCTCGAGATACCTGACGAAGACGTCGGGCTCTACCTCTGAGATGGACGGGGTCACAGCAGCTGGCCCTCCTCGGTGGGTTCCTGGGCGGTCAGCCGGAACCAGTAGAAGCCGTAGCCGGACAGCGTCAGCAGGTAGGGGAGCTCGCCGATCTCGGGGAACGGCACCCCGCCCAGGAGCTCGACGGGCTGTCGGCCCTGGTAGCGCCGGAGGTCCAGCTCGACCGGTTGGGGGAAGCGCGAGAGGTTGTTGACGCAGAGGATCAGGTCCTCGCGGCCGTCCTCGGTCCGGTGCTCGCGGACGTACGACAGCACCGACGGGTTCGAGCCGCCGAGGTCGTGGAACTCCCCGAGCCCGAACGCTTCGTGGTTGCGGCGCGCGTGGATCATCCGGCGCGTCCAGTGCAGGAGCGACGAGGAGTTCTCGAGCTGTGCTTCGACATTGACCGACTGGTACCCGAAAACCGGGTCCTGGATCACCGGGCGGTCCAGCTTGCCCGGGGTGGCGGACGAGAAGCCAGCGTTGCGGTCGGCCGTCCACTGCATCGGAGTGCGTACGCCGTCGCGGTCACCGAGCCAGATGTTGTCGCCCATCCCGATCTCGTCGCCGTAGTAGAGGCACGGCGAACCGGGCAGCGAGAGCAGCAGTGCGTTGAAGAGCTCGATCTGGTTGGTGTCGTTGTCGAGCAGGGGAGCGAGGCGCCGACGGATGCCGATGTTGGCCTTCATCCGGGGGTCCTTGGCGTACTCGCCCCACATGTAGTCGCGGTCGTCGTCGGTGACCATCTCGAGGGTCAGCTCGTCGTGGTTGCGCAGGAAGATGCCCCACTGACAGCTGTCCGGGATCGCCGGGGTCTGCTCGAGGATCTCCGAGATCGGGAAGCGCGACTCGCGGCGCACCGCCATGAAGATGCGCGGCATCACCGGGAAGTGGAAGGCCATGTGGCACTCGTCGCCGCCGACCTCCGGGTCGCCGAAGTAGTCGACGACGTCCTCGGGCCACTGGTTGGCCTCGCAGAGCAGCACCCGGCCGGGGTACTCGTCGTCGACGACCTTGCGCACCTTCTTGAGGAAGTCGTGGGTCTCCGGCAGGTTCTCGCCGTTGGTGCCCGGACGCTCGTAGAGGTACGGCACCGCGTCGAGGCGGAAGCCGTCCATGCCCATGTCCATCCAGAAGCGGATCGCGTCGATGATCGCGTCGTGCACGGCCGGGTTGTCGAAGTTGAGGTCGGGCTGGTGGGAGAAGAACCGGTGCCAGAAGTACTGCTGGCGCACCGGGTCCCAGGTCCAGTTCGACGGCTCCGTGTCGACGAAGATGACGCGGGCGTCCTCGTAGAGCTCGTCGGTGTCGGACCAGACGTAGAAGTCGCCGTACGGCCCTTCGGGGTCGTTGCGCGACGCCTGGAACCACTCGTGCTGGTCGCTGGTGTGGTTCATCACGAAGTCGATGATCACGCGCAGCCCGCGCTTGTGGGCCTCACCGAGGAAGTAGCGGAAGTCGTCGATGGTGCCGATGTCCGGGTGCACGCCGGTGTAGTCGGCGACGTCGTACCCGTCGTCGCGCAGCGGGCTCGGGAAGAACGGCGGGATCCAGAGGCAGTCGACGCCCAGCCACTGCAGGTAGTCGAGCTTCTCGACCAGCCCGCGGAAGTCCCCGGTGCCGTCGGCGTTGGAGTCGCGGAACGCGCGGACCAGCACCTCGTAGAAGACCGCGGTCTTGAACCACTCGGGGGTCCGGCTGGTGCTCTCGTCGGTGATCTCGGGGGTCAACGAGTCCTCCTGACGCTGAGGATGTGGGCCGGCTCGTGGTGCGGGTCCAGCCGGACGTAGTTGTGCTGGGCCCAGGTCCAGTCCTCGCCGGTGATCTCGTCGTGCACGACGAACGAGTCGTTGTCGTGCATCCCGAGCGCCGGCAGGTCGAGGTGCACCATCGTCTCGCGGGTGGCGTGCGGGTCGACGTTGACGACGACGATCACGGTGTCCTCGCCCTCCTGCTTGCTGAAGACCAGGATGTTCTCGTCGTCGCTGTAGTGGATCGCCACGTTGCGCAGCCGCTGGAGCGCCGGATGAGCGCGGCGGATCTCGTTGAGCCGGGTCAGGTACGGCGCGAGCGTGCGCCCGTCCGCCTCGGCGCCGGCCCAGTCGCGGATCCGGATCTGGTACTTCTCCGAGTCGAGGTACTCCTCGCTGCCCGGCTTCACTGCCACGTGTTCGAAGAGCTCGAACCCGGCGTACACGCCCCAGCTCGGCGATCCGGTCGCGGCGATGGCGGCGCGGATCTTGAACGCCGCCGGGCCGCCGTACTGCAGGTAGGCGTGCAGGATGTCGGGCGTGTTGACGAAGAAGTTCGGCCGCATCAGGTGGTCGGTCTTGTGGGAGAGCTCCTTGAGGTACTCCTCGAGCTCCCACTTCGCGTTGCGCCACGTGAAGTACGTGTAGGACTGGTGGAAGCCGATCGCCCCGAGGCCGCGCATCATCGCCGGCCGGGTGAAGGCCTCGGCCAGGAACAGCACGTCGGAGTCGGTACGGCGGACCTCGGTGAGCAGCCACTCCCAGAACGCGACGGGCTTGGTGTGCGGGTTGTCGACCCGGAAGACGCGAACGCCGTGCGACATCCAGAGCCGGACGATCCGCAGGACCTCCTGGCAGATGCCGCTCGGGTCGTTGTCGAAGTTGACCGGGTAGATGTCCTGGTACTTCTTCGGCGGGTTCTCGGCGTACGCGATGGTGCCGTCGGCGCGGGTGGTGAACCACTCGGGGTGGCTGGTGACCCAGGGGTGGTCGGGCGCAGCCTGGAGGGCCAGGTCGAGCGCCACCTCGAGGCCGAGCTCGTTGGCCCGGGCGACGAAGGCGTCGAAGTCGGCGAACGTGCCGAGATCGGGGTGGATCGCGTCGTGACCGCCGTCCTTGGAGCCGATCGCCCACGGCGAGCCGGGGTCGTCCGGGCCGGGGTCGAGCGTGTTGTTGGGCCCCTTGCGGTTGACCTCGCCGATCGGGTGGATCGGCGGCAGGTAGATGACGTCGAAGCCCATCGCGGCGACAGCGTCGAGCCGCTTGGCAGCGGTCTTGAAGGTGCCGCTGGTGACCTGGCCGGTCTTGGCGTTCTTCTTGGCGCCCTCCGAACGCGGGAAGAACTCGTACCAGCTGCTGAAGAGCGCCTTCGCGCGGTCGGCGTACGCCGGGTAGGGGCCCTCGACGGTGAGCAGCTCGCGCAGCGGGTGCGCCGCCAGCACCTCGGTCACCTCAGGGGACTCGAGTGCCGCGAGCCGTGCGGCCGGGGGGCGCTTGGTGTCCGCGGCCGCCTTGCTCGCTCCGGTGAGGATCTTCTTGGCGAGGACGGCGCCCGGGTGGGCCGGGTCGATCGAGGCGAGCACCCTGTCGAGGAGGAGGCCGGCCTCGGTGAACATCAGCTCGACGTCGACGCCGGCTGGGACCTTCAGGCCGGCGGCGTGCTGCCAGGTGGCGACCGGATCGGACCAGGCGTGGACCTCGAAGGTCCAGGCGCCGCCGACGTCCGGGGTCACCCAGGCCTCGTAGAGGTCGGGCACCTCGGCGTGCTTCGTCATCCGAACCGGAGCGCGTCGTACGCCGTCCGGACCGGTGAGCACGACCTCGGCGCCGAGCTTGTCGTGTCCCTCGCGGAACACGCTGGCGGTGACGGGAAACGGCTCGCCGACCGTCGCCTTCGCCGGCTGCCGACCGAGGTCGACCAGCGGCGTGACGTCCATGACGGGGATGCGTCCGACCATGCGCTCCAACCTAGCGAGACGTGGGGTGAAAGCGTCACGTGCCCGTTCCTGGTTTTCTTACGCATCCTGTCCCGAGCCGCGGGCATGTAACGCCATCTGCCTCGCTTCGTCCCTACTCTGAAGCTCAGCTTCATGCGATCTCGCACCCTTCGCGCCGGCATCGTCGGCGTCCTGAGGGTCGTCCGCCGCGGCACGACCGCCCCGGGTGATCCCACCGTTCCTTTGATCGTTCCAAGGGTCACGCGGTAGCGTCGCCGGGTGCGTGCCATCCGTCGTTTCACCGTCCGTCCCGTCCTGCCTCCCGCGCTCGCCGCGCTGAGTGACCTCGCCGGCAACCTGCGGTGGTCCTGGCACCCGGAGACGCAGGACGTCTTCGCCGCCGTCGACCCCGACGTGTGGGAGTCGACCGGGCGCGATCCGGTCCGGCTGCTCGGCGCGGTCGGCCGCGCGCGGCTCGACGAGCTCGCCGCCGACGAGGCGTTCCTGGCCCAGCTCGGGGCAGCGCACGAGGACCTGGGCCGCTATCTCAGCGGAGACCGGTGGTACCAGCGCCGGCTCGCAGCTGGCGTCGACGGCCCGGCCGCGATCGGCTACTTCTCGCCGGAGTTCGGCGTCGCCGCGGTGCTGCCGCAGTACTCCGGTGGTCTCGGCATCCTGGCCGGCGACCACCTGAAGGCCGCGAGCGACCTCGGCGTACCGATCATCGGCGTCGGCCTGCTCTACAAGCACGGCTACTTCAAGCAGGCGTTCTCCCGGGAGGGCTGGCAGCAGGAGACCTACCCCGTCCTCGACCCCGACGGCCTGCCGATCTCCCTGCTGCGCGAGGAGAACGGCGAGCGCGCGATGATCAGCATCGCGCTGCCCGACGGCCCCGAGCTGCTGGCCCGGATCTGGGTCGCGAACGTCGGCCGGGTCCCCCTGCTGATGCTCGACACCGACGTCGAGGGCAACCCCGACCACTACCGCCAGGTCACCGACCGGCTGTACGGCGGCACCAGCGAGCACCGCCTGCGCCAGGAGCTGCTGCTCGGCGTCGGCGGGGTCCGGGCGCTGCGCGTCTTCTCCCGCATCACCGGTCACGCGGCCCCCGAGGTGTTCCACACCAACGAGGGCCACGCCGGCTTCCTCGGCCTCGAGCGAATCCGCGAGCTGACCGTGGCCGAGGACGGTCCGAAGCTCGACTTCGACACCGCGCTCGAGGTCGGCCGCGCGTCGACGGTGTTCACCACGCACACGCCGGTCCCGGCCGGCATCGACCGCTTCTCGCGCACGCTCGTCGAGCAGTACTTCAGCGACGCGGGTGCCACCCCCGGCGTGCCGATCGACCGCATCCTGCCGCTCGGCACCGAGGACTACGAGGGCGGCGACCCGTCGGTCTTCAACATGGCGGTGATGGGCTTCCGCCTGGCCCAGCGCGCCAACGGCGTCTCCCAGCTGCACGGCCACGTCAGCCGTGAGATGTTCCAGGGCCTGTGGCCGGCGTTCGACGAGGCCGAGGTGCCGATCGGCTCGATCACCAACGGCGTGCACGCCCCGACCTGGGTAGCCCGCGAGGTCTTCGAGCTGGCCGCCACTCAGGGCGCGGACCCCGACTCCGACGACGCCGAGGGGTTCTGGGCGGCCGTCGACAAGGTCTCCGGCGCCGACATCTGGGCGACCAAGCGGGTGCTGCGCGAGCGGCTCGTCATCGACGCGCGCAAGCGGCTGGCCCGCTCGTGCGAGAAGCGCGGCGCCGCCAAGGCCGAGCTCGGCTGGATCGAGACCGCGCTCGACCCCGACGTGCTGACGATCGGCTTCGCGCGGCGCGCGGCGTCGTACAAGCGGCTCACGCTGATGCTGCGCGACCCGGAGCGACTCAAGCGCCTGCTGCTCGACCCCGAGCGGCCGATCCAGCTGATCATGGCCGGCAAGGCGCACCCCGCGGACGACGGCGGCAAGAAGCTCATCCAGGCGATCGTCCGGCTCGCCGACGACCCCGAGCTGCGGCACCGCGTGGCGTACCTGCCCAACTACGACATCGCGATGGCGCAGCCGCTCTACCCGGGCTGCGACGTCTGGCTCAACAATCCGCTGCGCCCTTACGAGGCCTGCGGCACGTCCGGCATGAAGGCCGCCCTGAACGGTGGGCTCAACCTCTCGATCCTCGACGGCTGGTGGGACGAGTGGTACGACGGCGACAACGGCTGGGCGATCCCGTCCGCTGACGGTGTCATCGACGCCGACCACCGCGACGACCTCGAGGCCAACGCGCTCTACGACCTGATCGAGAACGAGGTCGCCCCGCGCTTCTACGACGTGGACGGCGAGGGTGTGCCGACCCGCTGGATCGAGATGACCCGGCACACGCTGAAGTCGCTCGGCCCGAAGGTGCTCGCCACCCGGATGGTCAGCGACTACGTGCGCCAGCTCTACACCCCGGCCGCGACCACCGCTCGTCGCCTCAACTCCGACTACGCGGGGGCCGTCGAGCTCGCCGCGTGGAAGAAGAAGGTCCGCGCGGGCTGGACCGGCGTACACGTGGAGCACGTCGAGAGCAGCGGGGTCGGCGACGCTCCCGAGGTCGGCGACACCATGAGCGTCCGGGCTTTCGTCGCACTCGGCGACCTCGCACCGGCTGACGTCGACGTGCAGCTGGTGCACGGCCGGAGCACGGGGGAGGACGAGCTGGTCGACACCTCGGTCGAGTCCCTGGTGCTGGCCGAGTCCTACGAGGCCGGTCGGCACCGCTTCGACGGCGACGTCGTGCTCGACCACTCCGGCTCGTTCGGCTACACCGTGCGGATCATCCCGCGCAACGACCTGCTCACCTCACCCGCGGAGCTCGGGGTCGTCGCCCTGCCCTGACTCGGCGGATAAGACCTCGCGCAGGACGACGACCGTACGGCGGCCGAGGGCGATCCGGTCGCCGGCCTTGACGTGCGTGCCGATGGGCAGCCGGAAGTCCGTGGACAGGACGACCTCGCCGGTCTGGACCCAGTCGTTCTCGGGCAGCGAGATCGGCACGGGCAGCCAGTTGGCGTTGAACCAGAGCACGAACGACTTGTCGACCTGCTGCTCGCCGTGCTTGCCCGGCGCCCGCAACGGTGCTCCGGAGACGAACATGCCGACGGTGCGCAGCTCGGGGTCGTGCCAGTCGGCGTCGGTCATCTCGCGCCCCGAGGGGTGCAGCCAGGCGAGGTCCTTGGGTCCGCCGCGGATGGTCGGCCGGCCCTCGAACCAGTGCCGCTGCCGCAGTGCCGGGTGCTCCCGGCGCAGCCGCAGCGCGGTCTTGGTGATCTCGTAGACGTCGAGCCAGGCATCGTCGACGCTCCAGTCGACCCACGAGATCTCGTTGTCCTGGCAGTAGGCGTTGTTGTTGCCGCGCTGCGTGCGTCCGCGCTCGTCGCCGGCGGTGATCATCGGGACGCCGTTGGACAGGCACAGCGTCGCCATGATGTTGGCCGTCTGCCGGCGTCGTACGGCGAGCAGCGCGTCGTCGTCGGTCTCGCCCTCGTGCCCCATGTTCCAGGACCGGTTGTTGTCCGTGCCGTCCCGGTTGTCCTCGCCGTTGGCCTCGTTGTGCTTGTGCTCGTAGGTCACGAGGTCGCGCGCGGTGAAGCCGTCGTGGGCGGTCACGAAGTTGATCGAGTTGTACGCCGAGCGCCCGTCGTCGGCGTACAGGTCGGACGAGCCGGCGAGCCGGGTGGCGACGGTGCTGTTGCCGGAGGCGTGGTCGCGCCAGAAGTCGCGGATCACGTCGCGGTACTGGTCGTTCCACTCCACCCACGGCGGGGGCATCCGGCCGACGAGGTAGCCGTCCATCGACGCGTCCCAGGGCTCGGCGATCAGCTTCACGTGCCGCAGCACCGGGTCCTGGCCGATCGCGATCAGCAGCCGGCAGTTCATGTCGATGTCGTAGCCGGTGCGCGTCAGCGCCGACATCAGGTCGAAGCGGAAGCCGTCGACGTGCATCTCGGTGACCCAGTAGCGCAGGGAGTCGAGGATCAACCGCAGCGCCAGGGGGTCGTTGGAGTCGACCGTGTTGCCGCAGCCGGTGACGTCCCAGTAGGTGTCGTCGAAGGTCTGGGCCCCGGTCGCCGGGTCGACGCTCGGCTTGACCCGCTTGTAGAAGCCCCGGTCGTCGAGCCCGCGGAAGGAGATCGTCGGTCCGAGCGCGCCGCCCTCGGCGGTGTGGTTGTAGACGACGTCGAGGATCACCTCGATGCCGGCGGCGTGCAGCGACTTCACCATCTGCTTGAACTCGTGGACCTGCTGCCCGCGGTCGCCGGACGAGCTGTAGCCGGCGTCGGGGGAGAAGTAGCTGATCGTGTTGTAGCCCCAGTAGTTGACCGTTCCGCGGTCGAGCAGTGCCGGCTCGGAGAAGAACTGGTGCACCGGCAGCAGCTCGACGGCGGTGACACCGAGGTCGCGGAGGTACTCGACGACTGCCGGGCTGCCGAGGCCGGCGTACGTCCCGCGCTGCTCCTCGGGCACCCGGTCGTGCAGCTTGGTGAACCCCTTGACGTGCAGCTCGTAGACGACGGTGTCGCGCCACCGGCGCCGCATCGGGACGTCGCCCTCCCAGTCGAAGGACGGGTCGACGACGACGCTGCGCGCGGTGTACGGCGCGGAGTCCTGCTCGTCCGCCTTCGTCGGGTCGGCCATCTGGTAGCCGAAGAGCGGAGGCTCGGGCCGGATCGTGCCCGACGTGGCGAGCGCGTACGGGTCGAGCAGCAGCTTGTGCGGGTTGAACCGCAGGCCCTCGGCGGGCGCCCACGGGCCGTCGACCCGGAAGCCGTACCGGGTGCCCGGAGCGAGGTCGGGCAGTGCGCCGTGCCAGATGCCCAGGGACCGCTCGGTGAGCTGGTAGCGGGTCTCGAAGTCGTCCTCGTCGAAGACGCAGACCCAGCACTCGGTCGCGTTGGGGGAGTAGACCGCGAAGTTCGTCGACTCCGGCGACCAGGTGGCGCCCAACGGCCAGTTGCGTCCCGGCCACACCCGCGATCGCTGTCCGAGATGCGTCCAGATGCCAGGGGTCACGAAGGGCATTCTTGCCGATGCTGGCAGCATGCCGGGCAGGAGTCCCTAGACGAGAGGTGGCAACGATGGGCGAGTTCGTGCGACTGGAGGTGGCCGACGGCGTCGGCACGATCCGGCTGGACCGACCGAAGATGAACGCGCTCAACGTGCAGGTGCAGGAGGAGATCCGCGCCGCGGCCGTCGAGGCGACCGAGCGCGACGACGTCAAGGCGGTCGTCGTGTACGGCGGCGAGCGGGTCTTCGCCGCCGGCGCCGACATCAAGGAGATGGCCGACATGTCCTACACGGACATGGTCAAGCGCTCCGGCCCCCTGCAGTCGGCCCTCGGCGCGGTCGCGCGGATCCCGAAGCCGGTCGTCGCCGCAGTCACCGGATACGCGCTCGGGGGCGGCTGCGAGCTCGCGCTCTGCGCCGACATCCGGATCGCGGCCGACAACGCGACCCTCGGCCAGCCCGAGATCCTGCTCGGCATCATTCCCGGCGCCGGCGGCACGCAGCGGCTGACCCGACTGGTCGGCCCGAGCAAGGCCAAGGACCTCATCTTCACCGGCCGGTTCGTGAAGGCCGACGAGGCGCTCGCGATCGGTCTGGTCGACAAGGTGGTGCCGGCCGAGTCCGTGTACGACGAGGCGCTCGCCTGGGCGAAGCAGTTCAGCGGCGCCGCGTCGTACGCCATCCGAGCCGCCAAGGAGAGCATCGACCGGGGCTCCGAGGTGGACCTCGAGACCGGGCTGGAGATCGAGCGTCAGCAGTTCGCCGCGCTCTTCGCGACCGAGGACCGCACGATCGGGATGGCGTCGTTCATCGAGAGCGGTCCGGGCAAGGCGTCATTCGTCGGACGCTGACCAGCCACCTGAACTTCGCACAAGATACTAGAAAGTGCCGCCTCGGCCGCCGAGGTAGAGCTCGGCTACACGTGCCAGATCTCGGGATCGTTCCCGCAATCGCTGGACTCGACGTGGCGGTCACGGCCGCTCCGGCGGTCCTTCGTTTGCGCCCGCCCGGGGTGGGGGATGGTTCGGCGGCGAGGACCGTGATACCTCTGTGTCCGGCAGTGCGAAGGATCAGGTGAGGGACAGGTGAGGACGGACGTGGCCGATCGTAAGCAGGGTGGCGCTGCCGCCCTCCGCACCCGCCTGGCGCAGGTGATCTGGCTTGCGGCGGTCGTGTGCGCGCTGTTCCTGGCGGTCGGTGCGCTGCTGATCGCGCTCGACGCCAACCAGGACAACGCTCTGGTCAAGCTCGTCCTCGACGTGGCCGACGCCGTTGACCTCGACGTCTTCTCGCGCGACAACGGCATCTTCACCTTCGACGGTAAGGACGCCGCGACCAAGAGCGCGTTGGCCAACTGGGGGCTGGGCGCGATCGCCTACCTGGTCGTCGGTCGGATCGTCGAGCGGATCGTCCGCCCCTGACGTCGTGTCCGGACCGTGTCAGCGGTGCTGTGACGTATCCGACCCTGGGACGAGTTTCGGCCCGTCGTACGCGACGGTAGCCTCACGACCACATCCCGACCGCATCAGGAGGGGCCGTCCCGGCCACACCACCATGAACATTGTCGTCTGTGTGAAGTACGTTCCCGACGCCACTGCCGATCGGCAGTTCGAGCCGGACAACACCGTGGACCGCGTCGGCGTCGACGGTCTGCTGTCGGAGCTCGACGAGTACGGCGTCGAGCAGTCGCTGCAGATCAAGGAGAAAGCGGCTGCTGGCGACGACCCCGTTGAAAGCACGGTGACTGCGCTCTGCGTCGGTCCGGAGAAGGCGCTGGACGCCGTCCGCAAGGCGCTCCAGATGGGCGCCGACAAGGGCGTCCACGTGATCGACGACGCCATCGCCGGCTCTGACGCCGTCGCCACCTCGCTGGTGCTCGCCAAGGCGATCGAGAAGCTCGGCGCCGAGACCCCGGTCGACCTCGTCGTCGGTGGCCTCGCGTCGACCGACGCCGGCATGAGCGTCGTCCCGGCGATGCTCGCCGAGCGCCTCGGCCTGCCGCAGGTCACGCTTGCCTCGGTCGTCGAGTTCCAGGGTGACCAGGTCCGCATCAAGCGCGACGGCGACACCGCCACCGAGGTCATCGGCGGCACCATGCCGCTGGTCCTCTCGGTCACCGATCAGTCCGGTGAGGCCCGCTACCCGTCCTTCAAGGGGATCATGGCGGCCAAGAAGAAGCCCCTCGAGACCTGGTCGCTCAGCGACCTGGGTGTCGACGCGAGCGAGGTCGGCGCGGGTGCCGCGTGGACTGAGGTCATCGACACCACGGCCCGCCCGCCGCGCACCGCCGGCGAGATCGTCAAGGACGAGGACGGCACGGGCGCCAAGGCGCTGACCGAGTTCCTCGCGTCCAAGAAGTTCATCTGAGGAGCGTCTGATGTCTGAAGTTCTGGTACTCGTCGACCACGTCGACGGCGCAGTCAAGAAGCCGACGTACGAGCTCCTCACGATCGCCAAGCGGCTCGGTGAGCCCTCGGCCGTCTTCATCGGTCCGGCCGACCAGGGCGCCGAGGTCGCCGAGAAGGCCAAGAAGTACGGCGCCGAGAAGGTCTACGTCATCGACGACGCGCAGCTGAAGGGCTACCTCGTCGCACCCAAGGCCGAGGCGCTGCAGCAGCTCGCCGAGAAGTCGGCGCCGGCCGCGATCCTGATCCCGTCCTCCGCCGAGGGCAAGGAGATCGCCGGGCGTCTGGCGATCAAGCTCGAGTCGGGCCTGATCACCGACGCCGTCGACGTGCAGGAGGGCCCGGTCACCACGCAGAGCGTGTTCGCCGGCAACTTCACCGTCCAGGCGAAGGTCACCAAGGGCACGCCGATCATCACGGTCAAGCCCAACTCCGCCGCTCCGGAGGAGACGGACGGTGCCGGCGCGGTCGAGGAGTTCGCCCCGACCATCTCCGACGCCGCCAAGACCGCGCAGATCGTGGCCTCGCAGCCGCGGCAGGCGACCGGTCGCCCCGAGCTCACCGAGGCCGCGATCGTGGTCTCCGGTGGTCGTGGCACCGCCGGCAACTTCGAGCCGATCGAGGCCCTCGCGGATGCGCTCGGCGCGGCCGTCGGCGCCTCGCGTGCCGCCGTCGACTCGGGCTGGATGCCGCACAGCTTCCAGGTCGGCCAGACCGGCAAGACCGTCTCGCCGCAGCTGTACGTCGCCAACGGCATCTCCGGTGCGATCCAGCACCGTGCCGGCATGCAGACCTCGAAGACCATCGTGGCCGTCAACAAGGACGAAGAGGCCCCGATGTTCGAGCTCGTTGACTTCGGCGTGGTGGGCGACCTGCACACGGTCCTGCCCGCCGTCACCGAGGAGATCAACAAGCGCAAGGGCTGATCGCGGGACGTCATACGAATCGTGGCCCGGAGGGCTCGATTCGTATGACGTCCGCGGAGACCACCGTCGAGCTCAACCCGTCCCGCCGTACCCCTCGTCCTCGATGACCCCCACTTGGGTCACCTCCACGGTCCGCTGGTCGCCCTTGCCGCCGAGCCGGATCTTGCGCAGCGCCCGGTTGTTGGTGGTCGACGCCTCGACGAGGTTGCCGTCCGGGTTGGCGGCCACGGCGATGAAGTAGACGCCGTTCGCGAGCTTGTCGACCCGGAAGGACTGGCCGGCGCGGAGCTGGGTGTACGTGTCGCCCCAGCCGGCCGCGAGGACCTCGCGGATGCTCAGCGAGGTGTGGTCGCCGCAGGAGGTCGCGAGATCGGTGTTCTCCGGCTTCCACTCGGCGCTGGGGACCGTGAGGTCGACGGCATCGGTGTTCGCGAGGCAGAACGCCTCCTTCTTGGAGACGGTCGCCTCGGTCTTGTCCCGGCGCAGCAGCGTATAGCGGGCGAAGTCCTCGAAGTGCCAGTGCTGGTGCGACGGCTTCGCGTCCCAGTGCAGGTGGCCGACGTCCTGGTAGCCGGTCTGGTTGCCCGCGGCATCGAAGAAGTACTGGTAGGCATCCATCAGGTCCTTGCCGCCCCGGCGGAAGCCGTCGACGACCAGCGGGCTGTCGCCGGCGTTCCACACCGTGGCCGAGAACCGCAGGTAGCGCTTGTTCTTGCTCAGCGAGATCCCCCACGCAGGCAGCGAGCGCAGGTCGGGCCTCGGTCCGTCCGCGCGGTGCTGCGGCCCGGTCGGCCCCGTCGTCGCCGCCCGCTCGGCGTGCGGGCCGTCCGGCGTGGGCTCCTCCTCGACCGCTTCGTCCGACTCGACCACCAGCTTGATCGTGCGGGTCGACTGGGCAGGCGTCAGCCCGAAGAGCGCGGCGTACCGGGGTGCCACCTGCACGCGCACCCGGTAGGTGCCCTCGTCGACGCGCAGCGGCTTGTCGCTGGCGAGCAGCGTCGTGGCCCACCCGGCCTCGACGCCCTGCACAGAACCCAGGCTGAACGGGTTGTTCCAGCAGCCCGAGGGGTACGGCGACGTCGCCGCCGCCGTCGGCCGGACGCGCTCCGACCAGCCGTTGAAGCAGGCGTTGCGCGCGACCTTCACGGCCTTGCCGTGCTCGGGCTTGACCGAGATCCGGAGGAAGTCGTCCAACCCCGAGAAGTCCGACATCGCACCCGCCGGCAGGGCGATGTCGCCGGTCGAGGACCGCCACACGGTCCGGATCTTCTCGCCGTACGACGAACGGGTCGACCACAGCTCGAAGGGCTCGCCCTGGGCGATCACCTTCAGTCCGAGGTCGGTCCAGGCGCGGTGCCGGTAGCTGTACGTCGTGACCGTCTTGGGCGCCCAGAGGGTGAAGGGAGCAGGGGACGCGGCCCTCGGCCGCTCACCGGTCCTCGTCGTGGCGTCGGCACCGGTGGTGGACACGACGCCCAGCGTCGAGGCGAGCGCGACGACGGAGGCGATCGCGAGGGTGCGGAACTGGGTGCGGAGCAACGTGGGACCTTCCGTCGGCGACCTGGTGACAGTACGACGCGGCGCGGGTCCGAAGAGTTGCCTGACGGGCAAGACAGGTGGGTGTCCGGCCGATCGCGGAACTACGCTCGGGGCATGACTTCGCAAGACGACGTGGTCGCCGTTGCCGAGCGCGCCCGGGCCGCCAGCCTCGGCCTCGCGCTGGCGACGCGCGCCCAGAAGGACGCCGCGCTGCACGCGATGGCCGAGTCCCTCCTGACGCACGAGACCGAGATCCTGGCGGCCAACGCCGAGGACGTCGCGCGCGCCGAGGCGGCAGGCACCCCGACCAACATCGTCGACCGGCTCCGGCTCACCCCGGAGCGCCTGGCCGGGATGGCTGACGGGCTGCGCGACGTGGCCGGCCTGCCGGACCCGGTGGGTGAGGTGGTCCGCGGCAGCACGCTCGCCAACGGGCTCGAGCTGCGCCAGGTACGCGTGCCCTTCGGCGTCGTCGGGATGATCTATGAGGCCCGGCCCAACGTGACGGCCGACGCCGCCGGCATCTGCCTGAAGTCCGGCAACGCCGTACTCCTCCGGGGCAGCTCGAGCGCGCGCTCCAGCAACGCCGCGATCGTCGAGGCGCTCCGCTCGGCCGTCGAGAGTGCCGGCCTGGAGCCGGACGTCGTCCAGCTCGTTCCCGGCGACAGCCACGACAGCGTCAAGGCGCTGATGCGCGCCCGCGGCCACGTCGACGTGCTGATCCCGCGCGGGGGAGCGGAGCTGATCCGCTCCGTGGTCGAGGAGTCCACCGTGCCCGTCATCGAGACCGGCGTCGGCAACTGCCACGTGTACGTCGACCGCGCGGCCGATCTCGATCAGGCACTCGCGATCGTGCTCAATGCCAAGACCCACCGCACCAGCGTGTGCAACGCCGCCGAGTCGCTGCTGGTGCACGCCGACATCGCCGACGAGTTCCTGCCGCGGGTCGTGACCGCGCTCCAGAACGCAGGGGTCACGGTGCACGGCGACCCGGCGTTCGCGGCGTACGACGGGGTCGTGGCGGCCACCGACGAGGACTACGCGACGGAGTACCTCTCGCTCGACATCTCCGCCGCCGTCGTACCCGACCTGGATGCGGCGATCGCCCACATCCGGCGCTACTCCAGCCAGCACACCGAGGCCATCCTCACCCAGGACCTGGCCGCGGCCCGCCGCTTCACCGCCGCCGTGGACTCCGCGGCGGTCCTGGTCAACGCGTCGACCCGCTTCACCGACGGCGGGGAGTTCGGCTTCGGCGCCGAGATCGGGATCAGCACCCAGAAGCTGCACGCGCGCGGCCCGATGGGGCTGCCCGAGATGACGTCCACCAAGTACGTCGTCACCGGCGACGGACACGTCCGCTGAGCCCGGTAGGGTGTCGACCATGACCGCGCTCCTGACCGTGCTGCACACCGAGAACCCCAACGTGCCGAACCACTGGCTCATCGGTGGGGTGACCCTGGCGATCCTGATGGCGCTGCTCCTGGCGCTCCTCGCCTTCGGTGCGGGACGAGAGCACAGCTGACGACCGGGCTCGTGCCGGGCGCCCGCCGGGTCGGGGTCATGGGCGGCACCTTCGACCCGATCCACCACGGTCACCTCGTGGCCGCCTCCGAGGTGCAGGCGTGGTTCGACCTCGACGAGGTCATCTTCGTGCCGACCGGTGACCCGTGGCAGAAGTCGGACCGCGACGTCTCCCCGGCCGAGGACCGCTACCTGATGACCGTCATCGCGACGGCCGCCAACCCTCGCTTCAACGTCTCCCGGGTCGACATCGACCGGCAGGGGCCGACCTACACCATCGACACGCTGAAGGACCTCACGGCGAAGCACCCCGACGCCGAGCTGTACTTCATCACCGGCGCCGACGCGCTGGCCGACATCTTCACCTGGCGCGATGCCGAGGAGCTCTTCTCGCTCGCCCAGTTCGTCGGCTGCACCCGGCCCGGCTACACGATGCCCGAAGCCACGCTCGGCGGCATCCCCGCCGAGCGGGTCACGATGGTCGAGATCCCCGCCTTGGCGATCTCGTCGACCAACTGCCGCGAGCGCACCCGTCGCGGCGAGCCGGTCTGGTACCTCGTGCCCGACGGCGTCGTCCAGTACATCGCCAAGCACCACCTGTACCCGCAGGAATCCACAGAGGACCAGCAGTGACTGCAACAGACCATGCCATCGAGCTCGTCCAGGCCGCCGCGCGCGCCGCGTCGGACAAGCTCGCCTCCAACATCATCGCCTTCGACGTCAGCGAGCAGCTGGCCATCAGCGACGCGTTCGTGCTCGCCTCGGCCAGCAACGATCGCCAGGTGAAGTCGATCGTGGACGAGATCGAGGACAAGCTCCGCGAGATCGGCGCCAAGCCGCTGCGCCGCGAGGGCGAGCGCGACGGGCGCTGGGTGCTCATCGACTACGGCGAGATCGTCGTGCACGTGCAGCACGAGGAGGAGCGCCAGTTCTACGCCCTCGAGCGGCTCTGGCGCGACTGCCCGTCGATCGCGCTGCCCGCCGACGTCGTCTCCCATGAGCGCTGAGTCTGTTCCTGCCCGGCGTCTCCTGCTCCTCCGGCACGGCCAGACCGCCTGGAACGCCGCCCGGCGGGTCCAGGGCCAGCTCGACGCCGAGCTCGACGACACCGGCCACCGGCAGGCGGCCGAGGCCGCCGTCGTCGTCGCCGCGATGGCGCCGGCCGCGCTGTGGTCCTCCGACAGCGTGCGCGCCCGCCAGACCGCGGCGTACGTCGCCAAGGAGAGCGGCCTCGACCCGACGTACGACGCCCGGCTGCGTGAGTACTATCTCGCGGATCGCCAGGGGCTGACCCACGACGAGTTCGCGGCGATCGCCCCCGAGGAGTTCGCCGCCTTCCGACGCGGGGACTTCGACGTGGTGCCCGGCGGCGAGACCGCCGCGGAGGTCGCCGGCCGGATGGCCGCGGCGCTCCAGGAGCTGCTCGCCACCATCCTGCCGGGAGAGCTCGCGGTGGCCGTCTCCCACGGGGCCGCGATCCGCGACGCCGTACCCGTCCTGCTCGGTTGGCCGGTCACCCGGCGCGCCGTCCTGCACGGCCTCGACAACTGCGCCTGGGTCGAGCTCGACCAGGCCGAGCCGGAGGGGTCGCTGCGGATGAAGGCCTACAACCGGGTGACCACCGCCTGACGGACCCCGATTTCACTTCGGGCCGGACGGTTGGCTAGTATTCCGCGAGTTGTCACCCGCTCGTTCGGGGTAGCAATGGGGCTGTGGCGCAGCTGGTAGCGCACCTGCATGGCATGCAGGGGGTCAGGGGTTCGAATCCCCTCAGCTCCACCGAAGGTGCAGGTCAGGGCCATGTTCTGGATCCTCAACAGAGGAGAAGGACATGGCCCGGCGCCATTTAAGCGGCACTTTTCGTACGAGAGGTCGCGCCCGCGACCTGACCTGGGGGTGCTCCCTCGGGCGCTCTGCCCCTACTTCGGGGGATCTTGCGCACCTTCGGTGCATGGAGCACACCACTGATTCTGTGTCCTCGGTCACGTCTTCCGGGAGCGTTGTCCTTGCCGGCGGGTTCGAGCCGGTGCTCTCCCTGCGGGAGCTGGCCGAGCAGCTCGACGTCAGCGTGCAGGCGCTCTACGACCTGCGCAGCCAGGGTCGCGGACCGGTCGGCTTCCGGGTCGGTCGATGCCTGCGCTTCCGACGGTCCGAGGTCGACGCCTGGCTGACGCGTCTGGAGCACGAGGACGCCGTACGGCAGGGCCAGGAGCAGCCATGACCCGGGGACGTCCCCGGACAGCCATCGGCACCTACGGTGCGGTGGCCGTGAGGCGCCGGGGCGGCCGGTACGTCGCGGAGACGCGTTTCCGGGACATGGACGGACGGCTGCGGAAGGTCAAGGCGACCAGCGGTTCGCGGACCGGCGCCAGCGCCCTGTTGAAGAGCCGGCTGAAGGACCGGCAGGGCTACGGCTCTGGGGGTGTGCTCGACCTGGCCAGCCCGTTCCCGGATCTGTGCGACCTCTGGCTGGCCGATCTGGACCTCCGCGAGATCTCGGAGGGGACCAAGGACGGCTACCGTGACGACCTGCGCCTGCACGTCCGCCCATTCTTCGAGAACTACACCCTCGGCGAGATCACCACAGGCAGGGTCGAGCACTTCCTCAAGGCCGAACGCGCCGTGTCCTACTCGCGCGCGAAGCACTCGAGGACGGTGCTGAACCAGCTGTTCACCTTCGCGCTGCGCCATGACGCCATCGGACGCAACCCGGTCGAGGGGACCTCGCAGCTCGCCAAGCCGAAGGTCCAGGTGCAGGCGATGGCCCTGGTGCAGGTGCAGGCGATCCGGGTCGCCGCCGCCACATGGCGGACCGGCCCGGGCGTCAAGGGTCCGAAGCCCGACGGCCAGGTCCGCGACGCGCTCGAGGTCCTGCTCGGTACCTCGGTAAGGCCCGGCGAGGCACTCGCGTTCCGGCCGTGCGACATCACCGACGGCCCGAATGGCATGGCCGCCTGGGTTCGGGGCACGGTCGTCTATCGAGAGGGTCGAGGGACCTTCCGTCAAGACCACCCCAAGACCGATGCTTCGGTCCGCCAGATCGCAGTTCCCGAGTTCGCAGCCAAGGTGATCCGGCGGCGGCTGGCGAAGATGGGGCCAGATCAGGCCGAGTGCACGATCTTCCACAATCGCAACGGTGGTCCGCTGAGCCAGCACAACTTCCGCCGCACGTTCCGGGCCTTCTTGGAGCTCGCGGGGTTGGAGGACTCGGGCATCACTCCGCGTTGGTACCGCCGGACCGGTGCCACGGTGATCGCGCGCGGCATCAGTGTCGATGCGGCCGCGACCCACTTGGGCCACACCTCGAAGGCGATCACGGAGAGCCACTACATCGAGCCCGACACCACGATCGACTTCGCGCCCGCGAAGGTCCTCGAGCTCACCCTCCGGCCGACAGATCCCGATGGTGCGCTGCTCGCCGCCCCCGAGAGTGAGGATGAGGAACTCGTCCTCGACGACTTGGTGGGTGGGGACGAGGAGGACGATCGCCCGGATGCGGCCTGACTCGCACAGGCGGTAGCGAGCCGGCAACACCGTCGCTAAAGACGTGGTCCTTCGCGTTCGGCCACACCCTGTGTCGGGCGATAGACGAGTGCAGCGTGAAGGTCTGCGCGGCTTCGTCCGGGAGTCGCTCGCTGGACTTCGCCGGCAGACGGGCGCAGTTGGTCGCGAACGGTACGCACGACGGCGGCGTCGGCCGCGTGGGCGACTGGGATGAATCGCTCTCGTAGCGGGTGGACGAGCTGTTGGGTGGTGTCGACGACGCGGGGGAGGGTGACTCGCTGGAGGAGTGTGGCGTGCGTGACTCCTTCCTCGATGATGTCGGCGATCCGCGTGTCGACGCGGTTGAAGACTGTTTGGAAGCCATCGAGGACGCGGGGTTCGATCACCGTGCCCGGGGCGACGGACTTGAGGCGGCCGAGCACGTTCGCGGCTTCGGCTGCGGCGATGTTGCCCTTGCCCAGCCGGCCGCCGAGGTTGCGTAGTTGTTGCTGGACGAGCGCGTACGTCGTGGCACGGGCTTGCCACTGACTTGCGAGTCGCGGATCGACCCGCTCGGCGTACGGATGCAGGTGGCTCGAGAGAAGGCGTTGGGAGTCGACGATGAGCCGGAGGTTCATCGCGGTCGGGATCGACTTGAGTCGCACGAGGAGGTTGTGCTCGGCCTGGAGAACTCCGAGGATTCCGGGCTTGGGAGCTCCTCGGATGGGCTTGATTCGTGGCCGCCACCCGGCCTGGTCCACGGTGTAGTCGGGTTGGTCCAGGCTCATGTCGAGCCCAGTGGCCAGGGCAGTCCATCCGAGGCGCCCAGGGTCGGCAAGGTGCTCCCATCCCGGGATGCTCCGGTACCGCTGGTCGAGCACGACTAGGGCCTGTGCAATTGCTGCGACGTCGCCCGCGAGTGCTTGGGCCTGAGGCGTCGTCAGCCGGTGGGCGAGTTCGCCGCTCGTGTCGTGCTCGGCCAGGGCGGCGGCACGCGCGGCCTGACGCCAGAGCTCGACCACCGGGTTGTCGCTGGGAGTCGTGAGCAGGCCGATCGTGGCAAGTGGGGCCGAAGAGTGTCGGCGAGTGTGCTCCAATGCCCGGACGAGCTCTGCGGTGGCGCCGTCCTCCGTGTCGGGCCGGAACGGATCGGCGCGCCTCGAGGGCACGTTGCTGAACGTGATGGTCTGAACGGTTTGCAAGGTCCGAGAGCACCAGGTGATGACGGTCTGTCGGTATTGCTGGATCTGCTGGCCGAGCTCTTCGCGCTCGGTCGGAGAGGCAAGACCGTCAGGGGCCCACCGGCTGGGGCCGCCGAGCCGCTGCGCGATCCGGTACTGGCGGAGAAGCGCAGCCAACTGCGTTCGCATCAGCTCACCGGTCTCGCCGTACATCACGCACCGTGCCTCAAGGTGTCGTCCGTCAGCTGCGGTCCAGCGCGCGTGCATCCTCGAGCTTGGCGAGGACGAGTTCGACATCGAGCGCGTCGATGCCGTAGTTGGTGAGCTCTTCGATGGCGGTCAGCGCGCCGGCGTAGAGGGCGGCCCGGTCCTCTGTGAGTCCGTCCGCGTCGAGCGCTGGTGACTCGTCGCCGTGGATGCGGTCGAGGTCCAACAGGGCGCGCTCGTACGCCGACGAGGCTTCGACGGACTGGGCTCCATCGGCGAGAGGTGCCAGATGGGAGCGAGCCTGCGCGAGCGTGCGCAGATGGGGGAGTTCCATGCTTGGCTCCTTTCGAGGTCTTGGATGTGCTTCGAGGCTAGTGAAGATCTGGCAGTCCCAGGAGGCTCCGACCACCTGGGCTCCTGTGGACGAGACACACGGGAACCGTCCGTCTGGTCAGCAGTCGGTTCAGGTGGGGGCCGCGTGACATAGGCCTGCTTCGGCCTCCCGGCGTTCGTCGACGTCGGCTCGGACGAAGGACTCGAAGTCGGCTGCACGGTCTCGGATCTCGATCTCACCAGCGGTTCCGGTGCTCTCTGTGGCCGGTTCGCCGGGCCACGGTGTCTGCCGGGTAGGCCGGTCGCGGTCGAGGCGGGTGCCGCAGATCGCGACCCAGTCCCGGAGACGGTGGCGCGCATCGGCGAAGTCCCGCATCCACCCGATCGGTGCGGAGGGCGAGGCGGTCTCGTCGTAGCAGTTGAGGAAGTGGGTGTGCAGGGCGGACAGCTCCCACACGAGCTCGTCGTGGCGGTGCCAGAACGGCGGGACGATTGTCGGGGGTAGCCCGAAGGTGGTCTTGAGCCACCTCACCCACATGTCGAGGTCGCGCCACTCGCTCTCTGCCTCGTCGGCGCGGAGCAGGTTCCAGTTGATTGGCGGGGGCGGTGGCTCAAGGAGACCTGGGACGCCCCCGTACCCATCACCGGGCTCGACTTCGAACTGCTCCATGTCGCCGGCCGATCAGAGGGCGACTGCCGGGGGAGGGGCGGAAGCGAACGCCGGCTCAGGTGCTGTCCGGTGTTCCCGCTGCACGACGTAGTGGGTCTTGTTCGCGTTGTGTCCGATCTTGCGGGCTACGAACTCTTCTTTGATCACGGTGCCGTCGCGATTGTCGACCGGGTACTCGTGGACGTAGCCGCTCGCAACAAAGGAGTCGTCGAGGCGGAATCGGGCGTAGATCTCCCGAGCCGCGTTCTCGAACGCGACCATGTCGTGGAAGGTCGGGTCGAGCTTCGTGAAACTGCCGTCGACCTCTTTGCGCCACTGCTCGACGCCGACGCGCAGGCGGCAACACTCGGCACCCTCGTTGGTGAAGTGCAGTTCGGGCGACGAGGCGACGAAGCCGACGAGGCTCAACTGAGTGGGGATCGACATCATGCCTCCTGCTCGAGCGGCGCCCCGGTGAGGGCCGCTAGTGTCCTGCACGGAAAATGCGGTTCGTTAGTCGTAGGCTGGGGGTATGGCT
>NZ_BAABKN010000038.1:0-1178 GCF_039543845.1 Nocardioides endophyticus
CCCACGTCTACGCGCAGTTGCCGGTCACCACGTCGTACACCACTCTGCTGGACTCAACTCGGGACGGTCCGGGATACCTCCCAGGCATTCAGCCCGACAGTGCAGGAGGTGCGAGGTTGGTGAGCGGCACCGCAGAGCGGTGCAGATGCACAGTCTGCATGTCGGAGGCATGTCCACGTCGCGGGTCTTCAGGGCAAGTTCTTCACGCTCTGGAACTGCCTCGGCAGACAGGCGCTGGGCGGCGCGTCCCGGTCCTTTGTCTCGCGCGTACCGCGGTCGCAGGCGCCATTCGCAAGACTGCACGACCTTTCGTGACGCGATGCGGCGCGCCATGTGCGGACCCAAACACGGGGACCTAACTCCTGCTGATCGGTGCACGGTCGATGCGCCCTGATCCCCATAACACTCCTGGTGGGAATCCGGGCCGCCCTGCACGAAATCTTCGATGTATCGCGCGAGGGAGACCACACGATCCCCTATAATCCAGCGACGTTAACCGATCGCGCCGATCGGCCAAGGAGCATGATGGCGGCGGAGATCCCCCCTGAACAGCAGCCGGCACGCCGCGCTCTCTTCGCACGATCTCTCGACCTCAAACGTGGTCCCGCGTGGGCGAATCGGTTCGCCCTCGCTCCGCTGACGAATCAGCAAAGCCACGCCGACGGCACCCTCGGCGATGACGAATACGAGTGGCTGGTGCGGCGTGCCCAAGGAGGGTTCGGCATGGTGATGACCTGTGCCGCGCACGTTTCGCCCGCGGGTCAGGTGTTCCCCGGCCAGCTCGCCATCCACTCGGAACGGCACCTCGAGGGTCTGACCAAACTGGCGGAGGGGATACGTGTCCGCGGCGCGGTCTCAAGCATTCAGCTTCACCACGGGGGCCGTCGCGCGCTCCCCGAGCTGTCGTCAGTGCCTGCCGTGTGCCCTTACGACGACGAGCGAAGTGGAGCACGCTCGCTATCAACGAGCGACGTCGACGAGGTAGTGCGCGACTTCGTTACTGCCGCCGAACGCGCCCAAGCCGCTGGATTCGACGGAGTCCAGGTACACGGGGCGCACGACTACCTGCTTGCGCAGTTCCTGGACGGTGAGCGCAACAACCGGACCGATCGATTCGGTGGCGGTCGCGAGAATCGCACCCGAGTGATCTTCGACGTTCTCGAAGGCATCCGGGGGGG
>NZ_BAABKN010000039.1:0-12860 GCF_039543845.1 Nocardioides endophyticus
CCCACGTCTACGCGCAGTTGCCGGTCACCACGTCGTACACCACTCTGCTGGACTCAACTTGCGGTCGGAGCGAGGCTGCGACGCCCGACGGCGTCGCGGTCGCCCGATTCCAGGATGCGCCGGATCGTCGAACTTGGCTAGTGCTCAATCCCGGTCACCCGCCTTATCTCCCAGGTACCCCTCCGCCACCAAGCCGCCTCCTGGCCACATGTCCACGCCCTCGATCCGGCCCTCCACCTGTCGCAGTCGCGTCTTCGTCCGTCCGTCGCGTTCCCCCCAGCTCTAATTTCGTCACACGGTTTGCAGATCGAGGGGTACCCCGTAATCGGTGGCGTTCTGGGCGCACCTGTGGGACATGGACGAGTCGGCTGCGACGTGCAAGCTCTGCGGGAACCCGCTCCCGCCCAGGAAGGGCCGTGGGCGGCCCCGGATTTACTGCAGCGACCACTGCCGCAACCTCGCGCACGAGGAGCGCATCCAGGAACGCTACGAGCGAGAACCGGTCGAACCGCCCGTGGCGGTGCCCGGCAGTCTCCTCGACCGCTGGGCGTCCGAGGGCGCGAAGTTCGACGAGATCGTCCAGGATCCGTACCTACTCGGTCGGTTCATGGACGACCTCATGTGCCGCATCGCGGTCGACCACATCCTCGAGAACCCCGAGTACCAACACGCTGTGAACCAGCTGATCGTCACGTTCTTCATGATCGGCCGCATGTCGGACGGGTCCTTTCAGCTCCCCATCGTCGTGTGAGTGCCTCGACGTCTCCTCCATGCTGGGTGCGCCCGGCGGTGAAGTGACGCCGTGAAAATGCGTGCGGGTCGCCGCAGATGCGGACGTTGATGGGTCAGCAGGACCCTGTCAGGTAGAGCAGTTGGCCGCCCTCGTCGTCCTGCCAGACCCCGGCGTTCCACAACTCGTGCTTGCCCAGCTCCTTGCTAGTGGGCTGAGCTGCGACAACGTATGGCCGAACCTCAGCCCACTTCCGCGTGGCGGCATCGCCGTCGAACCACTCGAACTGACCGCTGGCGTACATGTCGAGAACGAGCGGTACGCCTGAAGCCACAAGATCGTCGGCGGCACTGCGCTTCATCTTGGTGCCTCGCCGGGCGTACCCGCGTCCATCGGCACCGGTGATCTTGCCCTGATCGCGATGATCAGCCTGCTGGCAGTCAGTGAGGTCAGTGCCCATGGCGCAACAATAGGAGGTGGCGAGGACGTCCGGATCTCGGAAAGATTCGTGCCACCAATAGGCGTTGGAAGGACGTACCTCTTCCGACGGCGTAGAGCCAGAGCCATCGTTGGGTGATGACTGCTGAGACGAACTTGCCGAGCCTGCTCGATCAGGTGTCCTCCCACACAGATGTCACGTATGGGGACCTTGCCCTCATCGGCGCCGCGCTGTTGACGACCGTGACTTCGGTCGGGCTTCACGGCTGGGCGTCCCCTGGTAGCACCCTCGACTACACAACGGGCCTTAGGAGACCGCACGATCTGGTTGTCCGCGACTTCATCGCTTGGACTGCGCATCGCAAGTCAATGGCAGACGGATGTGAGGAGCGGCTCCGCTCATACGTCGATGAGAGCGGTTGGACGGCGCATCTGGAACACCGAATGAGTGACTTGCTCAGCCACGGCGTTCCTCCCGCGGAAGCCGGTTCGACTGACTGACGTGCAGTCGCGGCGGATCGACGCGCCGTCACGTCGGCTGATCGCGGAGCACCAGGACGACGACCAGTCGTCTCGCAACGGCGCTGGTTGATGACCGGTCGGGGCGTTCGGCGCAGCAGTGCGCGCCACCGCAGGGTTGCGGTCAACGAAGTTCCTGGCCCCTGGCCAGATGTAACTTACCCGGGCGTGCTCGGCGCGGCAGGAACTCCTCGTCGGTCAGTTCTGAGAATCGATTCTGATAGGTCTCATCGTTGAAGACAACGAACGTCCCGGTCGGCGCAGGCCGGACGGCGCAGAATCCGTTCGAGGCGACCCCGACCTACGGACCTCCGTAGCATGCGTGCCGCGTGAACTGGGTCGCGTCACGGCACCTTGAGCGGAAGAGACGATGAGATCGCCGGAGGAGCGGCAACCATCGAGGATGTCGGTCCTATGCCATGGCGTAACGCCTTGTTCGGAGTTTGTACGCGGGGCGCACCCATACGGGGGCTCGACACCCATCACGACACTTGGAGGCAGAACTCGCTCGCGCGGCGACGGCGTACCTATGCGCCCGGGGTCGTACGTGCGACTCCCAGCTCAGCGCGGTCCCGAGGACTCCTCGCGACCGGAGACCTCGCCGGCGATGGCGACTGAGCAGCACGGAACTGAACGGTCCCGGTGACTCACCGGCACCGTACGACGAGCGAGGATCGGTCCGGGTGCCGTCGCGCGGACGGGCCGCCGAGGCGAAGTCAGCGTGCGGGCGGACATGGCCCCATGGTGCACGGTCAGGTATCCCGAAATCGTGGATACCTGCCCTGGTCGGGGAGGGGGACACCTGCGTTTGCGCAGGTCAACAGGTATCCCTAAGTCATGCCAGGCACGGTCCCGCCGACCAGCCCATTCCGCAAACTGAGTTCCTTTTCTTCGACGGCTTCGAGGCCGGCGCTGCTTATGGCGCGCGAGCTCGCGGGCGACGACGCGATCTTCCTCGGTGGTGGTGCCGACCTGATCCGACAGGGGCTCGCGGCGGGAGTGGTCGAGCTCGCGATCTCCATCGCGCTACTCATAATGGAAGGGGGAGTTTGAGGATCATCGAGCGTGACGGCAGCGATCGCTCATCAGCGGATCCGCGCGCCCGACAGACGGCGGACTGGGGCACCATCAAGCCGAGCGGATCGCCGCTCCGGACACGCACCGCACACGATCTGTCGATCGGCAGCACACCGAGGTGGAAGGTGATGGTTAGAGGTCGCCACCGTTCCGACTCGGTGCGGTCAGCTGATCCTGGACCTGTGTGATGAGCTGGGTGAGGGTTGCGTGCCGGGGCGCCGGTGACAGCGCCAGCATGTTGGTGAGCAGCCCGTGGATCTGCTTGAGCACCATAGGGGCGTTGGCTGCGTATGGCAGGAGGTCTTCGACGCCGGTGTGGAGGTAGTCGTCCCCGGTCGGCAGGACCAGGCGGACTCGGGAAGCGCCGGTATGGTCGCTGATGTCGGGCAGGTCCAGGTCCCGGACCGCGAGAGCAAGCAGGAGCCCTTCGATCGCGTTCACGGCGTCAACCGCTGTTGCCGGGTCGTTGACGGCGGAGGACATGGCTCGCATAGCGATGTCGGCGAGCAGCCGGAAGGCGAGCAACGGATCCTGGTCGAAGGATCGCTCGGTACCGCGCACGACAGCGTCCCGAACGATCTGGTCGGCGAGGTCGCCTCCGTGGACCTCCGCCAGGGGTGCACCTTCGTGGAGGGTCTCGCCGACGCCGACTCGGAATACGACCAGCGCGTCGGCGTCGGCTGCTGCGTCGACGAGCTGGCGCAGGTCGAGCTGCTGGATGACGCCGGGGGGTCCGAGCCACGTGACTGTTCGGCCCGGTCCAGGGATTGGCCCAAGGGGTGGCGTGGGGTCGTTGCCAGGGGTAGCGGGTTGGTAGAGGTCCTCGATGACTGCTCTGCCTCGTGTGGTGATGGCGGCCAGCACGTGGGCGAGCTGCAGGGCGAGGAAGGCGCGGGTCTGCAGGGCGCGGATGAGTGCGAAGACGGTGAGCACCGAGGTGACGGCTGCGATGGGTACCAGCAGCGAGACCTGGTCTTGGTTGCTGGTGACCACGCCGGCGCTGACCGAGAAGACGAACACTCCGATGGTGACCGCAAATGTTCCCCACACCAGGGGACTGTCGCGGAACAGCCCGAGCCGCGGGGTGAACGTGCTGGCCGACCATTCGACGACTCCGAAGAGGAGCGAGAAGACGATGGTGACCACGCCGATCACACCGAGTCCCATGGTGAACAGCAGCTCGGGCAGGTGGCTTCCATCGACGGTGGGACCGGCTCGCAGACGCGGCAGCAGGATCCCGAAGGTCAGACCGCCGGCTGCGCACAGGAGCTGGAGCAGTCCAGCGCGCAGTTGGCGGCGGGCCACCAGCAGCCGTCGCGGGGGGCGGTGGGCCGTGAATGGCGCTCCGTTCGTGCTCAGCCCGGCCACGGCGCAGCGCTCGGGGGCTTCGGGTGGCGAGCGTTCGCGGGGCGCACTCGACCTCAACCCTCGGTGGTGGGTTCTGGCTGGCCGGCTGCCCGGGATCGCTGGGCGGCCCGGGTGGCGCGGGTGGGTCCGCTGACCAGTGCCCGCCGCCAGGGGAGCGTTCCCTCGATCTCGACTTCGAGGGAGAAGCTGAGCACGGTCCGGATCAGCACGATGACGCCCAGCACGGCGACGTTCTCGAGTGTGGGTGCGACCGCGACGGTCTGGATGAGGTCGGCGGCGACGAGCACTTCGAGCGCGAGGAGGAGCGCGGCGCCGAAGGACTCGCGCAGTGTGGTGAACCCGGTGTGTCCGTCCGAGGTGCGTCGCCATGCTGCGAACGCGAGCCAGGCGGACCAGAGGAAGCCGATGACGAGGATGACGGCGCCCAGGACCTCGAAGCCGTGGGCCACGTGCTCCATCGTCTCGGTGAACTCCATCTGGACCCGCCTCGTTTGCCCGTGGGTCTGTGATCGCCTACGGGCGGGGCGAGCCGGGGACTTCGGTGGTGGCGTCCCAGGCTGGTGTCTTCATCTCGGCGCCGTGCACGGTGACGGCCCAGATGACGAGGACGTCGAGGGCGATCATGAGCGTCGACCAGATCGGGTAGGCGGGCAGGAACGCGACGTTGACGAGGGCGCTCACTACGGCGACGACGACGGCGAGGATCCGCGCCCACAGCTGTCCGGCGAGGAGGCACGCTCCGGTCAGGATCGCGAGCGCACCGCCGATCACGTGGACCCATCCCCACGCGGTGTAGTCGACGTTGACGACCAGCCCTTGGGGCCCGACGACGTAGACCTCGTCGCGGAACAGGGCGACGAGGCCCTGGATGATGTGGAACGCGCCGAGGATCATCAGCATGGTGCCGGCGAAGACGATCCAGCCGACCCATCCGGTCTGGACGCGGCCCGAGGCGGCGGGGTACTGGCTCTGCGTGGTCATGGTGCTCCGATCCGGTGCGTCGTGGAAGGTGGCGGTATCCCGTGTCCGCCGGGTGGTCTCAGTCGCGTCGGTCCTCGCGACGGTCCTCGCGTCGGTCCTGGCGGCGGTTGACTCCATGGACCACGACGGCGGCAGTGGCGGCTGTGGTGGCGACCCGGGCGACGGGTGCTGGTCCGATGACGGCCGCTCGGCGGACCCGTCGGCGTGCGATACCCATGTCAGGCACCTTCCTTGGCGAGTTCTTCGTTGTCTTCCTCGATCACGGCGAGGAGGGCCTGGATGGGGATGCGGCCGCTCGCGATGAGCTGGCCGCCGGCTCGGCGTACGGCGGACCCGAACGGCGCGGCCCAGGTGTTCTCCCAGACCAGCACGGCCGCTGTGCTTCCCGGCTCGACGGCGGCGGCGACGGCGGTGACGTCGTCCTCGCTGAGCAGCATGGCCAGCTCGGTCTCGTACGAGCGGAGGCCGCCGAGCTCGCTGTCGTCGACGTCGGAGAGCTCGAACGCGTCCAGGGTGCCGTCCTCGTCCTTGCGGAGGATGAGGAGGTCGAGGATGCGCACGATGCCGCGCTCGACGAGGGTCTCGAGCTCGGGCACGATCTCGCCCTTGAACCGGCTGCCGGGGAACTCGACGACGATCCAGTCGACTGGTCCCAGCTCGTCGACGAAGTCGGCGGTCTCAACGCTTTGTGTCACGACAAGCTCCTGCTCTGAGCGATGGCCCGGTGGCTCCGGGTCTCGATCAGCATCTGCCTACGCCGGCGGGGGTGGCTCACCCGTCGCGTCGTTCACCCGGGTGATGCACCGGAACCCCAGGTGGGAGGTCGAGGTGTCGACGGGCTGGGCCATCCGGGCGGCGGGGCGGTAGCGGCGGCAGTAGTTCGGGGCGCACAGGTGGGAGCCGCCCTTCATCACCTTGCGGGGGATCTGGACACCGGCCAGTGCCGGGTCGTGGCTGCTCTCACGCGTTCCGCCGCGGGGGTTCTCGATCGCACAGCACGCGTGGGCGGGCCGCTCGTGGGCGCCGTACCAGTCGCTGGTCCATTCCCAGACGTTGCCGATCATGTCGACGAGCCCGTATCCGTTCGGCGGGTAGGAGCCGATGGGGGCGGTGCCGACGTGCCCGTCCTCGCCGGTGTTGTGCACGGGGAAGTCGCCCTGCCAGGTGTTGGCCATCCAGCGACCGGCCGGGGTGAGCTCTTCGCCCCAGGCGTAGGTGGCGCCGTCGAGGCCGCCGCGGGCGGCGTACTCCCACTCGGCCTCGGTGGGCAGGTCTTTGCCGACCCACCGGGCGTAGGCGACGACGTCCTCCCAGGCGACGTGTACGACCGGATGGTCTGCCCGGTCGGTGATCGAGCTGCCGGGACCTTGGGGGTGGCGCCAGCTCGCTGCGGGCACGTAGGTCCACCAGTTGAACGGGTTGTCCAGCGACACCGGATGTTGCGGCTGTACGAAGACCACGGATGCGGCACGAAGCAGCTTCGGGTCCGCCCCGGGGTAGTCGGTCGGGTCGGCGTCCCGTTCGGCGAGCGTCACGTAGTTGGTCGCGTCGACGAACGCTGCGAACTCGCTGTTGGTCACCGCGTGCTGGTCGACCCAGAAGCCGTCGACGGCGACGCGACGAGTCGGCGCCTCCTCCGGATAGTGCTCGTTGGAGCCCATCTGGAACGTTCCGCCCGGGACCCAGACCATCCCAGGCACCAGCACACGCTGCGGCGCATCCCGCGGGGGAACGGGTGGCACCGCACCCAGGTGTGCTGGTGCCTGGTGTTGGGGTGGTTCGGTCGGCCGATTCACGGTTGGCGCTCAGCTGGGGGCGGTCACTGGGCGGCCGCCGCGTGCAGCACGCGTTCGAGCATCTGCTGCGGGTTGAAGTCCGGCGGTGGCTGGCGTGGCGGGAACTCCTCGAAGGTGGCGGCGTGCTGCTGCACGAGCGCCGCTGCCGGCAGCACGGTCCAGAGCTTCTCCCCGGCGTAGAGCGGGTAGCCCGGTGCATCCATGTGCTGCTCGAGCGGGTCGACGCGCAGGTTCACGGGCCGTGGGACGGTCGGGCGGAGCATGGCTCCGGCGAACCAGTCGTCCTTGACGAGGAAGTGGACCTTCCAGTTGTTGTAGCGCAGCGCGAACAGGTCGTGCTCGCCGTAGTAGAAGAACTCGTGCCTCGGTGACTCCTCGACCTCCCCGGACAGGTACGGCAGCTGGTTGTAGCCGTCGAGGTGGACCCGGAAGCTCTTCTCCCCGGCCTGGTGACCCTCCAGGAGCTGCTCCTTGATGTCGGGCACGCCGGCGGCGGCCAGCACGGTCGGGACGACGTCTTCGAGGGACAGGATCCCGTTGAGGACCTGGCCGCCGGGGATGGAGGCGGGGTAGCGGATGGCGAACGGTGCCCGGAAGCCGCCTTCCCAGCCCAGGCCCTTCTCGCCGCGGAACGGGGTGGTGCCACCGTCGGGCCAGGTGAACTTCTCGGCGCCGTTGTCCGAGGTGAAGACCACCACCGTGTTGTCGGCGATGCCGAGGTCGTCGAGCTTCTTGAGCAGCTCGCCGACGACCCAGTCGAGCTCGGCCATCCCATCGGCGTACACGCCGAGCCCGGTCTTGTCCTTCCACCTCTCCGAGAGATGGGTCCAGACGTGCATCCGGGTCGTGTTGTGCCACAGCAGGAACGGTGTCTCGGCTGCGTGTGCACGGTCGATGAAGTCCAGCGACCGCTCCAGGAGGTCGTCCTCGACGGTCTCCATGCGCTTGCGGGTCAGCGGGCCGGTGTCGGTGATGGTCTGCTTGCCGACCTTGCCGAAGCGTGGGTCCTCGGTGGGGTCGTCGACGTCGGTGGCCTTGCAGTCCAAGACACCGCGGGGCATGAAGAACTGCTGGAAGATCGGCAGGTCCTTCGGGTAGTCGGGCTGCTCGGGCTCCTCCTCGGCGTTGAGGTGGTAGAGGTTGCCGTAGAACTCGTCGAAGCCGTGCCGGGTGGGCAGGAACTCGTTGCGGTCGCCGAGGTGGTTCTTGCCGTGCTGTGCGGTCATGTAGCCCAACGGCTTGAGGAGCTCGGCGAGGGTGGGGTCCTCGGGCTGGATGCCTTGCTCGGCACCCGGGAGCCCGACCGTGGTCAGGCCGGTGCGCATCGGGATCTGCCCGGTGATGAACGCGGCCCGCCCCGCTGTGCAGCTCGCCTGCGCGTAAGCGTCGGTCATCATCGCGCCCTCGGCCGCGATCCGGTCGATGTTGGGGGTCTTGGTGCCCATCATGCCGCGGTGGTAGGCGCCGACGTCGAACCAGCCGACGTCGTCGGCGAGGATCAAGAGGATGTTGGGCTTGTCGGTCGCCATGGTGGTGCCTCTCCTGGGTCGAGGTGCGTGTTGCCGGGTGTCGTTCACCGGGCGTCGGTGGTGAAGATCTGCTCGAAGTCGTCTCTCATGCTGACCACCAGCCAGCCGTGGTCGGCTGCTGCGGCAAGCGCTCGTTCGGCGTCGTGGTCGTAGGCGTACTCGCGCTCGTCGTCGTCGTGATGGACCAGGACCCCGAACCGGGCGGACTGGAGCATCTCGATGTCCCCGTTGGCGTTGCCGGCCGCGAACGCGGGAGCGAACCCGGTGCGCTCGAAGATGTGGATGGGTTTGCCCGGTCCGTCATCGAGCACCCTGCCCAGCGTGCTGCCGCGGACCAGTTGCCCGCCGCGGTACTCGATCACCGGTGCGGAGCCGATGACCGCCTCGCGGGGGACGTCGTAGATGTCCTCGGCGACGACGCGGACGAAGTCGCGCCCCCCCGCCGGTGGTGATGAGCACCTTGAACCCGCGCTCGCGCAGGTAATGCATCAGCTGCACCATCGGGACGTAGGTCAGGTGGTGCAGAGGCACGTCGAAGCGGGGGTGGCGGACCACGTCGAAAAACTCGGTGACAGCCGCCTCGAAGGCGTCGGGGGTGATGTTGGCGAAGGCTTCCCCGGCACCCTTCAGCAGGTCGCCGAAGTGGGCATACGGGTCGCCGAACCACGCGTAGTCACTCTCGACGGCGGCCTTGTAGGGCTGGACCTGACGCAGGGCAGGGTCCTCGGTGACCATCGCCTGCCACCGGATCAGCAGGAGCATGAACTGGGCGTACATCGGCTTCTCGCACCACAGCGTGCCGTCGTTGTCGAACGTCGCGATCCGGCCCCGGGGCTCGACGTACGACGGTGAGCTGGGCTCGGTCATGGCGCCGATGACCTCGAGGAGACGCATCTTGGTGGGTCCGTCGCGCCAGCCCGGGAGCGCGTCGAGAGCCGGTTGCGGTGTCACGTCGCCCCTCCCGTCGCGTGGTCCGGATCCGATGGCGCGCTCAGCCTGCTGGTCGTCCACGGGCGAGCGTGTCACCGCTGTTCCCGACCTGTGCTCACCCTGCTCGGCGCTCACCCGGGTGAACCGACCGCGCCGCTCCGACACGCGGGTCGTCGTGCCCGTCACGGATCCACCTGGAAGGAGATGACGGTCAGACCGAGGTCGTAGAGCCGTCGGAGCAGCCCCTGGAGCTCGGCCTGGTCGGCCACCGACCCGGACAGCTCGGACTTCCCATCGCCGACCACGGTGGTGAAGCCCGTGAACGCGTCGTGGAAGCGGTCGTCGAGCTCGCCGTCGACGGTGATCGTGCACGCCTTGTGCCCCATCGGACGATCATGTGCCGTGGTCATCGGTGGGCGGACCACCTCCCGGCACCGTTCACCCGGGTGAGTGTGGCGCGGCACCATCCAGGTCGCGCAGCCGCGCCAGCGCCTCGGCGCGAGTGGAGACGCCGAGCTTGCGATAGCTCGTCTTGAAGTGCGACTTGACGGTGTTGTACGAGATGAAGAGCTGTTCGGCAATCTGTCGCTGGACCAGGCCCGCGGCGGCCAACCGAAGCACGTCGAGCTCACGGTCGGACAGCTGCTCGCCGAACTCAGTCGTCGGCCGGTGCGGGACGGTCGTGAGGCGACGAGCATGCGTTGCCCGGTCACGGACCTGACCGGGGTCGGCAATCCGATCCAGGACCTCCTCGGCATGGGTGATGGCATCCAGTGCCGCGGACGTCTCGCCGAGCTCGCGGTAGGCGTCGGCGGCGAAGAGATGCGCCAACGCGTGCCACGTACCCCGCGGAGCTGTCGCGAGCAGCGCGGCGGCCGTCTCGAAGCAGGCGAGTGCTCCACGGACGTCGCCGTCACATTGCGCCCGCTCGCCAAGGGCAAGGTGCAGGACCGCAGCGATCAAGGTGCGCTCAGCGCCGATGGCTCCCAGCTGTTCCAGCGACGCCCGGGCCATGGTGCCCATGCGTGGCGAAACATCATCGGCGGCAACCTCGGCGAGCGCCAGGTTCCCGACCGCGAAGGCCAACAGGAGCGGGCGGGCGTCAGGAATCTGGCTCACTGCGCGCCGCAGCGCCGCCACGGCCTCCCCGAAACGGTCCTGCAAGTACAGCGCCTGGCCCAGGCATGCCAGTGCCACGCCCTCCCACAGCGAGGACGGAGCCGACTCGATGGCACGCCGGGACGCTGCGGCGGCCTCGCTCACGTGCGACACCGCCACGACACCCTGGAGGAAATCAACACGGAAGGCGAGGGTCAGCCCTTCGGCGTCTGCCCGGTCGGGTGCGCCGGCACGGGCGACTGCCAGCAGGGCCAGGGCGTCGTCATAGCGGTTGTCCAAGGTGGCCGCGACCGCACGAACGAACGCGAGCTCCGGTTCCTCGAGCGCCTCAGGCCAGCTCAGGGCGTCCAGCCACCGTCGCGTGGTCGAGGATCGGCCGGACGCCGCCATGACTTGGGTCTGGCTGGCTACCAGCTGCGCCGCGGCGTCGACGTCGCGGGCGGCGATCGCGTGGTCCGTCGCGGTCTCGAGGTCTCCGGACTGGGCCAGCCAAGCTGACGCGCGGGAATGGAGCACGGGCACAAGCTCGGGGGACGTGCGGGCCAGCTCGAGCCGCAACGCTTCCGCGAAGAGCTGATGCGGGTAGTACCACTGCGTCTCGCCGTCGGTGGTCAGGAAGAAGTTGGCTCGCTCCAGCTCGGCGAGCCGAGTACCGGAGCTGGTCCCGCCGACCACCGCGTCGCACAGCGGGCCGTTCAGGCGTCCCAGGATGGAGACCTGGAGCAGGAACGCACGGGTTTCCGGAAGCAGCAGGTCCAGCACGTCTCCGGTGAGGTAGTCCACGACCTGTCGACGCTCTCCGGTGAACGAGTCGATGAACGCCGCGTGGTCGCGTTCGGGGAGCAGGAGAGCCGCCAGTCTGATCGGCGCCGGCCATCCCTCGGTCCGTTCTGCGAGGCGCTCGACCTCCGAGTCAGTCAGCTCGCTCAACCCCACACCCCTGAAGAATGCCGCGACCTCCTCGACAGCGAAACGCAGGTCGTCCGCCCGAACCTCCACCAGCTCGTCAGATGCTCGCAGCGCGGCCACTCCGACCGCGGGATCGGAACGCGTGGCGACGACGACCTGCAACCAGGCGGGTCGGTATCGCAAGAACGTGGCTACCTGCTCGTCGACGGTCGGGCTCTCTGCCAGGTGGAAGTCGTCGAGGATGAGGGTCATCGGGCCCTGGGTGGTGTCGAGCTCTTCGAACAACACCGGGAGAACGGCTGTGTCGATCTCATCGGGGTTGGCGCGCAGCGCTGCGATCGATCGCTCGCCGATGCCGGGCGCGGAGCCGGCGAGGGCGGCGATGACGTGGCTCCACAGGCGAACCGGCTCTGCGTCCCCAGCATCGAGTGTCACCCACGCGAAGGGCTTTGTTGATCCGTCGGTGGCGACCCACTCGGTGAGCATCGTGGTCTTGCCGTATCCCGCCGGCGCGGAGACGAGAGTCAGGGCACGATCGTGTCCGTCGCGCAGCAGCTCCAGCAGGTGCGGTCGGCTGATCGATCCACGCGGTCGCCGGTGGGGGACCAGCTTGGCTGCGATCACGCCGAGCTCGGGCCCCCTTGCGACCGGTAGCGACGGACCTCGTGGTGCTGGCACCTTCACGGAGCACATCCTCGCCCGGGCGAAGCAACGCCGGGACCAGGCACAACCCGGAGGTCGTTCAGCCGCGGTCCGGGGCACCCTCGAACGGCGTCCATCACACTCGGGCCTCCGTTCGTCACGCCAATACCAGCGTGCAACCTTCGACGGCGTGGCGCTTCCCCCAATGAGGGTGATCTGCGCCCCGCACGCACAACCGTGCTGGCGGCGGAGCCAGACCACCCGGGTGATGACGCCCCGGGGTGATCACAGCCGCCGATGCGCGTACGAGGCTCGTAGCGCCAACCCGCATCTCGACGGCAGGAACGAACTCGAATCGAGGACGAGATGACCTCCCAGCGTGCCACGCGGAAACGTCGTCCTGAGACGACAGATAGTCGGCCGCCAGCCGCGACCCGAGGTCGCGTCTGGCGCCGGCGACACACCCGGTTCGTGCGCTTCGTGGCCGACGGCACAGGGCTCTCGACGGGAGAGGCGCAGGTGCTCATCGCAACGACAGCTGCCTCGGTACTCGTTGCCGTCGCCACAGCGGCCTCCGTCGGAGCTCTCCGACTCCTGGACTTACTGACAGATGGCTAGACACGTTCGAGGCCCACAAGGCAGGTCACTGGACTTGAGCCGCCGAGGGCGTGGGAACCCCCCACCACGCCACTGACGGCCTATCAGCGCGTCCGCGCCCAAGGTGACCTCGACCTGCCGAGCGGATCTGGGCAGATCCGTGCGTCCGACAGGCGGCGGAATGACCGCCCCCGCGGCAAGCGCTCAAGCACCAACAACGTGAGG
>NZ_BAABKN010000040.1:0-34846 GCF_039543845.1 Nocardioides endophyticus
TTCAGCGCCGATGGTACTGCAACCGAGAGGTTGTGGGAGAGTAGGACGCCGCCGGACATTCTTTCGAACAGGGCCACCCCGTTGGGGGTGGCCCTGTTTCGCATTTCGGGGCAGTTTGCTGCCGGACGACGGGCCGCATGTCGTCCACAGGGAGCCTTCAGACAGCGTTCTCCACCGGCACGCCGTCGCTGGCAACCGCTCTGTCGGTGTGGCCCGGTTTTGTGGTGTGTGGAGGTGGTGTGCATGCCAGCACGGCAGAAGAGCCGGTCCGTGTCTGAAGTCGCGGTCAACGAGGTCCGCCTGGTCGGACGGGTCTCCCAGGCGCCGGAGGAGCGAGTGCTTCCCAGTGGCGACGTGCTCTGGACGTTCCGGGTAGTCGTACCGCGGCCGGCATCGTCGGGACGCAGCACGGTCGACGCCATCGAGTGCGCTGCCTGGAGCTCCCGCGCGCGACGGTCGGTCGCGTCGTGGCGGTCCGGCGACGTCGTGGAGGTTGCCGGTGCAGTGCGACGCCGGTTCTTCCGGACCGCCGGCGGCGCGGCTTCACGCGTGGAGGTGGAGGTGAGTCGCGGCAAGGTCATTCGTCGCGCAGGGAGCGGATGAGGACGCCCACGCTGGGCTTCGGCTGGAAGGAGGTCGCCTTCTCCGGCAGCAGGCGACCGTGCTCGGCGGCTCGAAGCACGTCGGTGAAGGCGGGGACCGGCATCAGCACGGCGAGTCCCCGGCGTCGGGCGACCGCGCTGAGGGCGTCATCGACGGAGTGGGCATAGCCGATGTCTGCCGACGGCTGCGGCAGGGTCGGCAGTACGTCCTCGTGCAGGATCTCGACTGCGAGCCGGTCGTCGGCTCGCGGGAGCTCGAGGGTTGCCCAGTCGTGCCCGTCGGTCACGACGACGGTCGTGGGTGCCAGGGCGGCGATGGCGTCCTGGGGTCCGGCGGCCATCTGGACGGCGGATCCGAGCTGTTCGAGGTCGGCCAATGACAGCCCTGCCAGGATGCGATGGATCGCACCGAGGAAGAGCGGGGTGTCCTCCTGGTCGACGAGCATGGCCAGGCCCGCGTCGGTGCCCGGTGCGAGGCCGGGGTGGTCGGCGCGCAGTTGTCCGTACGCGGCGTAGCGGTGGTGGCCATCGGCGATCAACGCGCGAACGTCGCGGAGCTTGTGGCGGACGCGGTCGAGGACGGTGGCGTCATGGATCGCCCAGACGCGGTGGTACTGCCCGGACCGGTCGGTGAACTGGTGGTCGGCCGCACCGGTTCGAGCGCTGTCGAGCAGCCTGCGCAGCTCAGCAGGTGCCTGGTGCGTGAGCAGGATCGGGGCCGGGTTCATGGCCATCTCGGCCATCCTGTCGGCGAGCTCGGTGGCCTGTGGCGGATGCACGCCCTCGTGCGGGAAGACGGCGACCTCATCGAGGTTCGTGGCGTCTCGGGTCAAGTCCAATGCGCCGACGAGGCCGCGGATCGTGACGCCGGACGTCGTGTACTCGTGCAGGTACAGCGCTCGCTGGTCGTCGTGGGTGACCTGGCCGGCGCGCTGCCAGGTCGCGAAGCGCTCTGCGACGTCACGGTAGGGCCGACCGAAGGACCGTGCCGAGGCCTGGGCTCCGATGCGGTTCGGCGCGAGCATGAGCGCCCGGAAGGGCTCCAGCCGGAACGGGCGGGCCACCAGAGTGGGGGTGGCCACGACGCCGGAGTCCATCGAAGCATCGTAGGGTGCGGCCACAACCACGACGCGGAGGAGGCGCTGTGCTCGGCACGTCGGACGAGGCGCTCTGTCGCGGATACGACCTGGCCATGCTCGACCTGGACGGAGTCGTCTACATCAGCGGGGAAGCGGTGCCGGGAGCGGCGCCGCACCTGGCGGCAGCTCGCGAGGCCGGGATGAAGCTGGCGTTCATCACCAACAACGCGGCTCGGACTCCGGAACGAGTGGCCTCACACCTGCGCGACCTCGGGGTCGAGGCGCAGGAGGACGACGTCGTCACGTCGGCGCAGGCCGCGGCGCGGCTGCTGGTTGAGCGCTTCGGCGTCGGCGCGCGGGTGGTGTGCCTGGGCTCGGAGGGCCTCGAGCAGGTGCTCCGCGCGGCCGGACTGGAGCCGGTAGGCGCTGAGGACGATGCCGAGGCCATCGCCACCGGGTACGGCCCGGACGTGCGATGGAGCGCGATCATGCGCGCAGCGGTGCGAATCCGAGAGGGCCTGCCGTGGGTGGCGAGCAACGCGGACCACACCATCCCGACGGCGTTCGGGGTCGCGCCCGGGCACGGCGTGCAGGTCGCGATGCTGCGTGACTTCACCGGCGTCGAGCCCGTGGTCGCCGGCAAGCCCGAGCGGCCGCTGCTCGACGAGACGGTACGACGGGTCGGTGGCCAGCGGCCGCTGATGGTCGGCGACCGGCTGGACACCGACATCGAGGGTGCCCGCCGCATCGGCCTGGACTCGCTCCTGGTGTTGACGGGTGTCACGGGGCTCGCCGAGCTCGTGGCAGCGCCGGAGGCGGTGCGACCGACCTACGTCGCACCCGATCTCGGCGGGCTGCTGGCACCGCACCCATCGCCGTCGTGCGAGGCGGGCGAGCACCGCCTGGGTGGCTGGTGCGGGGCCACCGCGGACGGTCGCCTCGTCGTGATCGGCGACGGGAGTCCGGAGGACTGGTGGCGGGTCGTCGCCGCGACCGCGTGGCAGCACCTGGACGATGTCGGCGAGCCGGTGGCCCTGGACGGCGTCACGCCGCCTTCAGGGGGGTAGCCTCGGGCGCATGAGTGAGACCGACCTGCCCGTCCCCGACGAGCCCGAGGCCACGCCGCCCGAGCCGGAGCGGGTGCGGACCGGAGTCGACTCGGTCGACGACGTGATCCGGGCGGTCGAGGAGCTCGAGGAGCGCCCGCTGGAGGAGCACGTCGGTGTCTTCGAGGCGGCGCACGCGGAGCTGCGCCGCGCCCTCGACCACACCGACCCGCCGACCGAGCCCGCCTGACCGTGCCCCCTCGACGCCTCCGTCTGGACGCCGAGCTGGTGCGTCGCGGGCTGGCCCGCTCGCGCGAGCACGCCAGCGAGCTGATCGCGCAGGGCCGGGTGAAGGTGAGCGGAGCCCAGGCCACCAAGCCGGCCACCGGCGTCACCACCGACGTCGCGATCGTGGTCAGCGAGGACCCGGACCGGCCCGACTACGTCTCGCGCGGCGGCCACAAGCTGGCCGGGGCGCTGGCGGCGTTCGAGCCGCACGGGTTCGTGGTGGCGGGCAGGCGCTGCCTGGACGCGGGAGCGTCGACGGGTGGGTTCACCGATGTCTTGCTGCGCCACGACGCGCGCGAGGTGGTGGCGGTGGACGTCGGCTACGGCCAGCTCGCCTGGCGCCTGCGGCAGGACGAGCGGGTATCGGTCCACGACCGCACCAACATCCGCGACCTGACGCCCGAGCTGATCGGCGGGCCGGTAGACGTGGTGGTGGGCGACCTGTCGTTCATCTCCCTGGAGCTGGTCCTGGACGCGCTGCTCGGAGTCGTCGTACCTGAAGCAGACCTGGCGCTGATGGTGAAGCCACAGTTCGAGATCGGCAAGGAGCGCCTCGGCAAGGGCGGCGTGGTCCGCGATCCGGAGCACCGGGCCGAGACGGTGCTCGGGGTCGCGTCAGCCGCCGCAAAGAGGGCCTGGGGAGCCCGGATGGTGGCGACGAGCCCGCTGCCGGGGCCGTCCGGCAACGTCGAGTTCTTCCTCTGGCTGCGCCACGGTGCCGCCGAGCTCTCAGACGAACAGATCCACAGCGCCGTGGTGGCAGCCGACCCACTGGGGGTTGCGGGTGAGAAGGTGGATCCGTGACCACCAGCACCGAGCCGGCCAACGAGTCGACGGGCGCCGCGGCCGAGGGCCGCCGCGTCCTGCTCGTCGCGCACACCGGCCGCGACGAGGCGCGCGAGGTCGCCCGCGCCTTCACCAAGGCGTTGACCGCCCACGGGATCGTGGTGCGCCTGTTCCCCTCCGAAGCAGCCGGCCTCGGGCTCGAACCCGGCGGCGACGGGATCGAGATCGCGCCGGACGCAGATCCGAGCGGCGGCTGCGAGCTGGTGCTGGTCATCGGGGGCGACGGGACGATCCTGCGTGCCGCGGAGCTGATCCACGGGACCCTCACGCCGGTGCTGGGCGTGAACCTCGGGCACGTCGGCTTCCTGGCGGAGGCGGAGTACGACGACCTGGAGTCGACGATCGACGCGGTCGTGCACCGTCGCTACACCTGGGAGGACCGGCTCACGCTCGACGTCTCCGTGCACCGCGACGGCGAGGTGATCGCCCGGACGTTCGCGCTCAACGAGGCCAGCGTCGAGAAGGCGGCCCGAGAGCGGATGCTCGAGGTGGTCGTCGAGATCGACGGCCGACCGCTCTCGCGGTGGGGCTGCGACGGAGTCGTGTGCGCGACGCCGACCGGCTCGACGGCGTACAACTTCAGTGCCGGCGGGCCGGTGGTGTGGCCCGGCGTCGAGGCCCTGCTCCTGGTGCCGATCAGCGCGCACGCGCTCTTCGCCCGACCGCTCGTGGTCGCGCCGACCTCGGTGATGGCGGTCGAGGTGCTGGCGCGCACGGACGGTGCCGGCGTGCTGTGGTGCGACGGTCGCCGGACCGTCGAGCTGCCGCCCGGTGCCCGGATCGAGGTACGCCGCGGCGAGGTGCCGGTCCGCCTGGTGCGGCTGCACGAGGCGCCGTTCACCGACCGACTGGTCGCGAAGTTCGGCCTACCGGTCGAGGGCTGGCGCGGCTCGACCGAGCGACGCCGCCGGATGGCGGAGGAGACCGATGCTTGAGGAGATCCGGATCTCCTCGCTCGGGGTGATCGAGTCGTCCACGCTCGAGCTCGGTCCGGGTCTCACGGTCATCACCGGTGAGACCGGAGCCGGCAAGACGATGATCGTCACCGCGCTCGGGCTGCTGCTCGGTGGCCGGGCCGACACCGGTGCGGTGCGCACCGGGGCGAAGACGGCGCGGGTCGAGGGGGTCGTCCGCCTCGACGGGCTCGCGGGCTTCGCTGAGGCGGTCGACGATGCCGGCGGCGTCGTCGAGGACGACCGCGTCGTGCTGGCCCGCAACGTGTCGGCCGAGGGCCGGTCTCGTGCGTTCGTCGGCGGTGCCTCGGTGCCGGTGACGGCGCTCGCGCAGGTCGCCGAGCCCTTGGTCGCCGTGCACGGCCAGTCCGACCAGCACCGGCTGCTGCAGGCCCGCGCCCAGCGCGAGGCACTCGACCGGTTCGGCGGGGCGCCGCTGACCGCGCTGCTGGCGACGTACACCGAGCTGCACCGACGGCTCCAGACCACCGAGACCGAGCTCGAGGAGGTGGTCGCCACGGCTCGCGAGCGAGCGCAGGAGGCCGACCTGCTGCGGTTCGGGCTCGGTGAGATCGAGGCGGTGTCGCCGGAGCCGGGGGAGGACGTCACCCTGGAGGCGGACGAGACCCGGCTGGGCTTCGCCGACACCCTGCGCACCGCTGCCGAGCAGGCCCGCGAGGCGCTCTCGAGCGAGGACGGCCACCCGGACGCGCTCACGACGGCGTACGCCGCGCGGACGCTGCTCGACGGGGTCCGCGAGCATGACGCGGAGGCGGGGCAGCTGGCCGACCGGCTGGCCGAGCTCACCTACCTGCTGTCAGATCTGGCGGCCGACGTCGCGTCGTACGCCTCCAGGATCGAGACCGACCCCGCTCGGCTCGCCGGCGTCTCCGAACGACGGGCGGCGCTGACGGCGCTGACCCGCAAGTACGGCGACACGATCGACGAGGTGCTCGCCTGGGCGGAGCAGTCGGCCACCCGGTTGCTGAGCCTCGACAACACCGACGAGCGGATCGAGGAGCTGCGCGGCGAGCAGGAGACCCTGCGCCGAGAGCTCGCCGCCGCGGCGGCCGCGTTGTCCGCGGCCCGCGCCGAGGCCGCCGGCCGGCTGGCCGCGGAGGTGACCGCCGAGCTCACCCTGCTGGCGATGCCGCACGCCCGGCTCACGATCGAGGTGCGTCAGGTCGAGGTGCCGAAGCCGGAGCAGCTGATCCACGGGCCGCTGCTCGTCGACGGCCGCTGGCTGCGGCACACCGGGTCCGGGATCGACGAGGTCGAGCTGATGCTCGCCGCCAACACCGGTTCGGAGCCGCGCCCGCTCAGCAAGGGTGCGTCGGGCGGTGAGCTGTCCCGCGTGATGCTCGCGCTCGAGGTCGCGTTGGCCGGCACCAGTCCGGTGCCGACGTTCGTCTTCGACGAGGTCGACGCCGGCGTCGGCGGTGCCGCGGCGGTCGAGGTGGGCCGCCGGCTCGCGCAGCTGGCCCGCACCGCCCAGGTGCTGGTCGTGACGCACCTGCCGCAGGTGGCGGCGTACGCCGATCGGCACGTCGTCGTCGAGAAGGCCTCCGACGGCTCGGTCACCAGCTCGGGTCTCACCGTCCTCGACGACGCCCAGCGGGAGCGGGAGCTGTCCCGGATGCTCGCCGGCATGGCCGACTCCGACACCGCGCTGGCGCACGCCCGCGAGCTGCTCGAGGTGGCCCAGGAGGTCCGCCGAGCCTGAACTGGGTGGCGGTCCTCACACCGACGCGCCCGGTTCCCGGCGGTTCGGCGTTCGCCCGTCGCGGCTTGGCAGCATGGCCCGCGTTATGAAGTCATCGGTCCAGAGAAGTCCTGTCGACGCCTTACCCGGGACGGTCGGGACCGCGCGGGTCGATCGTCGTACCCGCGACCTGCTGCCTCGGCTGCGCCCGGGCGACATCGCGGTGATCGACCACCTCGATCTCGACCGCGGCACCGCCCAGGCTCTGGTCGACGCCGGCGTGGTCGCCGTCGTGGACGCTGCCGCGACCATCTCCGGCCGCTACCCGAACCTCGGCCCGCAGACCCTCGCCGCGGCTGGAGTCGTCATCGTCGACGGCATCGGTGCGTCGGGGGTGGCCGGCATCACCGACGGCGCCGAGGTCCGGATCGACGACGGTGCCGTCTTCGTCGGCGGCGTCGAGGTCGCGAGCGGACGGGTCCTGGACGAGGACTCGGTCGCAGAGGAGATGGAGCTGGCCCGGACCGGGCTGGCCACGCAGCTGAGCGGGCTGACGCACAACAGCACCGAGCTCCTGCGCCGCGAGCAGGACCTGCTGCTGCACGGCCTCGGCGTACCCCGACTGGCCACCCCGATCGCGGGCCGGTCGGTGGTCGTGGTGGCGCTCGAGTACGACCACGAGGCCGAGCTTGCCGGCGTACGTGCGTTCCTCCGCGAGCAGCACCCGGTCGTCATCGGTGTCGGCGCGGCCGCGGACGCGCTGCGCCGGGCCGGCGTACGCGTCGACATCGTGGTCGTCGACGCCGCCGAGGACCTGCCATCGGCGGCCGCACTGCGCGGTGCCCGGGACGTGGTGGTCCGTGCGGACCGTGGGAGCACTCCCGCGGTCGCCGAGCAGATCGAGCGGCTCGGGGTCCGCCCCTCCTTGATCGAGACCGCAGCAGCGCCTGCCGACGCGGCTCTGGTGCTCGCCGACGCGGCTGACCCGACGATCATCGTCGCCGTCGGGATGCGCGCCACGATCTCCGAGCTCCTCGACAGCCAGCGACCGGGTGCAGCGGGCACCTACCTGACCCGCCTCAAGCTGGGACCCCGGCTCGTCGACGCCGCGGCCGTGCCGCACCTGTACTCCGGCCGGGTCCGGCCGTGGCACCTGCTCCTGGTGATGCTGGCGGGCTTCGTCGCGCTGGCGGCGGCCATCTCCGTGACCCCGGTCGGCCATGAGTGGGCGCAGACACTCGCCGACACCTGTTCCGACCTCTACGACCAAGCACTGGGGCTGTTCTCGTGATCTCCTACCGACACCACATCGTGTCGCTCGTCGCCGTCTTCCTCGCTCTCGCCGTCGGGGTGGTGCTTGGAGGGGGCCCGCTCAGTGACCTCGGCCGCGAAGACCGGGCAGCATCGGCGGCGACCGCTCCGGCGCAGCAGGCGCGGCGCACCGCCGACTTCGGCGACCAGTTCGCCGCGGCGTCGGCCGGGACGTTGTACGCCGGACGCCTCGCCGATCATCGGGTCGCGGTCATCGCCATGCCGGGTGCCGAGGCGGACACCACGGCGGCCCTGACCGAGCAGGTGAGCGCGGCTGGAGGCCAGGTCTCCGGCACGTACGCCGCCCGCCCGGCGCTCACCGACCCCGCCCAGAAGTCGCTCGTCGACACGCTCGGCAGCCAGCTGATGACCCAGGTCGGGGACGCCGTCGACTCCGACGCCTCGACGTACCCCCGACTCGGTCAGCTCCTGGCCCTGGCGTCGACCGGTGACGGAGCGGATGCACAAGCCGTCCGGGACAGCCTCGCCGGAGCGGAGCTCGTCGACACGTCCAAGGACGCCAAGCCCGCCGAGGTCGTCCTCGTGGTCCTCGGTGACCACACCGACCCGGCGATCCTCTCGGGCCTCGCGAGCGGCCTGGCCGCGAAGGCGACCGGGGTGGTGGTCGCCGGCGACACCGCCGCCGGTGCGTCCGGGGGAGACCTCGTGACGTTGCGTGCCAACCCGGCAGTCGAGGCAGCGGCGACCGTCGACGGAGCCGACACGGCGCTCGGTCAGGTGACCGTGACGCTGGCGCTGATCCGGTCCCTGACCGTTCCTGGTGGGTCCTTCGGTGCGTCGGGTTCGTCGGGAGCCGTCCCCCTCAGCTGACGACTGCGGCCCGTACGTGCTCCAGCGCCTCGGCGAACGACCCGCGCTCAAGCTCCTCGGCCCACGCCTGGTCCGGGTCCCCGAGCGGCAGAGCGGCGGCGCCGTCGACATCGGCGATCACGCCCATCGAGTTGACGACACGATAGACCTCGCGCGCGAAGTCCTGCTTCATGGGCTCAAGCCTCCCGATCGAGGGGATCGGGGCGCCCTTGCGGCGCAGGATGAACAGCGAAGACTCGCCGACGACGGCTGTGCGACCCTCGACCGCATCCGGCGAGTTCGGCCCGAACTCGAGCGTGATTCGGCCGGGGGTGGATCCGACCGGCTTGCCGCTGAGGACGTCGGTCAGCTCAACGGTGTAGGCGGTGATCTCGGAGGTCATGGTCTCGTCCCCTTCGGACTCGACCCAGGTCGGCCCCGGCTTCACGGCGACCACCGTTCCGAGGGCAACAAGGTCCGCCGACCTCACCAGGCTCGCCAGGGAGCCGTACGACTCGACCTCCCAGCCGTTGATGTAGTGGACAGCCCACGGACTGGATTCCTTCTCGGTGCCGACATCGGCGCCGGTGTCCCGCGCGAGCCTGTCGGTGGCAACCGAGGATGGTGCCGACGGACCGGCCGAAGGGCTCGTCTCGCCCGCGACATTGCCGCACGCCGTGAGCAACATGAGCATCACTGTCGCCGTAGCCAGGCGAATGGGAGTAAGCATGCCCGCCGCTCCTAGTAGTTGGCGAAGACTTGGTTGACGTCCTCCGCGGAGTAGGTGTTCGCCAGCGAGTTGTTCGGAGTCGTGTTGGTCTTCATGCAGGAACTCGATGTATCGGAAGCGTCTTCGTTCCGAAGGCCGACGGTGTGTCCGAGTTCGTGACAGGCAAGTGCGCGCCGCTCCCAGGTCGTATCCCAGGATCCCGACAAGGCGTAGTTGATCCGCAGCACCTGGCCATAACACCAGCGGTTGGGGTGGCTTCCGCCTAGCGTTGCGGACGCCGGACAATCGGTCCATCCGTAGGCCGCCACGTCCCCGAACTCGCCGTCCATGATGCGCACGTCGAAGTCCGAGCCGTCGACATACGTCCAGGTGAAGCCAAACCGCGGAAACTGGTTGTTGAGCGCCCATTGGGTCATGTCGCCCGTCTTGGTCAACGTGTCGAAGTAGTCGACTCTGTGACTCTTGTTGTTCGCCAACCAAGGCCCGCCCGCAACGGAACCGAAGGTGGCGTGGGCGGGACTCGATCCGAGCATCGGAAGTACAAGGATCGCGATGCCACTGACCAGGCCAGCGCGCCCGAGCCCAGTGAATCGGCCCACCCGACTGAAGATCCGTCGTGGATCCCTCGCCGAGTTTCGCCTGAGACGTCGGCACCTTCCACCAGCCACACCTCCGTGGTCGACCAATGGACGTCGGACGTGGTTGGCGTCAGCTTCTTCGTCCACCTTGGTTCGACTGTAGGGTCCATCGACCCGGCATCGAACGATTCGCGGCGACGCATGTAGAAGGATCGGGAAGTACTCCGGGTTCTTGCAACGCGGGTGACAAGCTAGGTGGTCGGTGACCGCGACGGTCGCGCTGGTCCGGTCTTTGACGACTCGGGCGGATCCTTCGGTGCGTCGGGTTCGTCGGGAGCCGTCCCCCTCACGTAGGATCGAGTTCCGTGAACAACCGGACGCCCACCAAGCATGTATTCGTCACTGGGGGCGTCGCCTCTTCTCTCGGGAAGGGCCTGACGGCCTCGAGCCTCGGCAGCCTTCTGAAGGCGCGCGGTCTCCGCGTGACCATGCAGAAGCTGGACCCCTACCTGAACGTCGACCCGGGGACGATGAACCCGTTCCAGCACGGCGAGGTGTTCGTCACCAACGACGGAGCCGAGACCGACCTCGACATCGGCCACTACGAGCGGTTCCTCGACACCGACCTCGGCCAGATCGCCAACGTGACGACAGGGCAGGTCTACTCGAGCGTGATCGCCAAGGAGCGCCGCGGCGACTACCTCGGTGACACCGTGCAGGTGATCCCGCACATCACCAACGAGATCAAGGAACGCGTCCTGGCCATGGGCGGCCCCGACGTGGACGTCGTGATCACCGAGGTCGGCGGCACGGTCGGCGACATCGAGTCGCTGCCCTTCCTCGAGGCCGCGCGTCAAGTGCGCCACGACATCGGTCGCGGCAACGTCTTCTTCCTGCACGTCTCGCTCGTGCCCTACATCGGCCCGTCCGGTGAGCTCAAGACCAAGCCCACCCAGCACTCGGTGGCCGCGCTGCGCCAGGTCGGCATCCAACCGGATGCCGTGGTCTGCCGCGCCGACCGGGAGCTCCCGGAGTCCATCAAGCGCAAGATCTCGCTGATGTGCGACGTCGACCAGGAGGCCGTGGTCACCGCCGCGGACGCGCCGTCGATCTACGACATCCCGAAGGTGCTGCACCGCGAGGGTCTCGACGCCTACGTCGTACGCCGCCTGGACCTGCCGTTCCGCGACGTCGACTGGACCGTCTGGGACGACCTGCTCCGCCGGGTGCACCACCCCAAGGAGGAGGTCACGATCGCCCTGGTCGGCAAGTACATCGACCTCCCCGACGCCTACCTCTCGGTGGGCGAGGCGCTGCGCGCCGGCGGCTTCGCCCACGAGGCGAAGGTCAACATCCGCTGGATCGCCTCCGACGAGTGCTCGACCCCGCACGACGCCGCCCGCAACCTGCACGACGTCGACGCGATCTGCGTGCCGGGCGGGTTCGGCGTACGCGGCATCGAGGGCAAGCTCGGCGCGCTCACCTACGCCCGCACCCATGGCATCCCCACGCTCGGCCTGTGCCTCGGCCTGCAGTGCATGGTGATCGAGTACGCCCGCACCGAGCTGGGCCTGACGAAGGCCGGCTCCACCGAGTTCGACCCGGACACCCCGGAGCCGGTCATCGCGACGATGGCCGAGCAGGTCGACTTCGTCGAGGGCGCCGGCGACCTGGGCGGCACCATGCGACTCGGCCTCTACCCGGCCGCCCTCAAGGAGGGTTCGATCGTCCGGGAGGTGTACGGCGAGCCGATGATCGAGGAGCGGCACCGGCACCGCTACGAGGTCAACAACAGCTATCGCGACCAGCTCGAGGAGGCCGGCCTGGTCTTCTCCGGCACCTCGCCGGACAACAACCTGGTCGAGTACGTCGAGCTGCCCCGCGACGTGCACCCCTACTACGTGGCGACCCAGGCACACCCCGAGCTCCGCTCGCGCCCGACCCGCCCGCACCCGCTCTTCGCCGGGCTTGTCGGCGCGGCGATCGAGCGGCAGAAGGAGTTGCGCTTCCCGATCGACGAGAGCAAGCTGCACCGCGCGGACGAGGACTGAGCCGGGTGCCCGAGCTCGCCGGCCCCGCCGCCGCGTGGCCAGTCGTCGAGAGCGAGCATCGGTACGACGGCGGCTGGGTGGTGAAGCTACGAGAGGACCAGCTGCAGCGGCCGGGCCACTCCGAGGACGAGCCGTTCAGCCGGCTGGTCCTGGAGCACCCCGGCGCCTCGGTGGTCCTGGCGGTCGACGACCAGGATCGGGCGCTCTGCCTCTGGCAGTACCGGCACCCTGTCGAGCGCTCCCTGCTGCAGCTGCCGGCAGGGCTGTGCGATGTCGACGGCGAGGAGCCGCTCGGAGTGGCGCAGCGCGAGCTGGTCGAGGAAGGCGGCTTCGAGGCCGCCGAGTGGACGCACCTGGTCTCGTCCTACTCCTCGCCGGGGATCTCCCAGGAGGTCGGGCACTACTTCTTGGCCCGCGGGCTCACGGAGGTGGGTCGAGGCGACTTCGAGCCGGAGCACGAGGAGGCGGAGATGCAGGTCCGCTGGGTGCCCGTGCAGGAGCTCGCCGACGCGGTGCTCGCGGGCGGTCCGGTCGACGGTCACCTCGCGACCGCCGTACTGGTGGTGACGGGGCGCGGTCTAGCCGGATCGGCTCGCGCACGGGACTAGGCTCGTGTCGCCACAGCGTCGTGGCACAGATCACCGAAGGAGCTTCACGTGAAGGTCGGCGTTCCGAAGGAAGTCAAGAACCACGAGTATCGGGTGGCGATCACGCCGATCGGGGTGCATGAGCTGGTCGCGCATGGCCATGAGGTCTTCATCGAGCAGGGTGCGGGTGTGGGGTCCTCGATCCCGGATGAGGAGTACGTCGCGGCCGGCGCGGTGATCGTGGCGGACGCGGATGCGGCGTGGGGTGCGGACGGCAGCATCGAGATGGTGCTGAAGGTCAAGGAGCCGGTGGCGGAGGAGTATCACCGGATGCGGGAGGGGCTGACGCTGTTCACCTACCTGCACCTGGCCGCGGACAAGCCGTTGACCGACGAGCTGCTGGCGCGCAGGGTCACCGGGATCGCCTACGAGACGGTGCAGCTGCCGTCTGGTGGTCTGCCGCTGCTGTATCCGATGTCGGAGGTCGCCGGGTGTCTGGCGCCGCAGGTGGGTGCGTACTCGTTGTTGAAGGCGCAGGGCGGCCGGGGTGTGCTGATGGGTGGTGTCGGTGGGGTCGCGAACGCGAAGGTCGTGATCATCGGTGCCGGGGTGTCGGGCCAGAACGCCGCGAACATCGCGCTGGGGATGGGCGCGGACGTGACGTTGTTGGACACGGACCTGGACAAGCTGCGGATGTCGTTTTGGCGTTACAACAACCGGGTCCACGGTCTGGCCAGCTCGAAGCTGGCGTTGGAGCAGCAGGTGCGTGAGGCGGACATGGTGATCGGGGCGGTGTTGATCCCGGGTGCGGCGGCGCCGAAGCTGGTGTCGAACCAGCTGGTCTCGGAGATGAAGCCGGGTTCGGTGCTGGTGGACATCGCGGTGGATCAGGGTGGGTGTTTCGAGGACACGCATGCGACGACGCATGCCGATCCGACGTACCAGGTGCACAACTCGACGTTCTACTGCGTGGCGAACATGCCGGGTGCGGTGCCGAACACCAGTACGTATGCGTTGACGAATGCGACGTTGCCGTATGCGGTGGCGTTGGCTGACAAGGGTTGGGCGCAGGCGTGTCGTGATGACCGGTCGCTGGCGCTGGGGTTGAACACCCATGCCGGGCAGCTCACCAACGGACCGGTCGGCGACGCGGTCGGCATCGACGCCGTCAGCCTGGACGGAGTCCTCGCTGAGTGACGTACAGCGCGCGGTCCGCACCTACCTCGACCATCTCTCGGTCGAGCGCGGGCTCGCGGCCAACACCCTGACGTCGTACCGGCGCGACCTGCGTCGGTACGTCGGCTATCTCGCGGAGCGCGAGGTCGACGACCTCGACCAGGTCACCGAGGCGACCGTCATCGACTTCCTGGTGCGGCTTCGCGAGGGCGACGCCGAGCACCCCGCGCTGACGTCGACGTCTGCGGCGCGGACGGTGGTGGCGGTGCGGGGCTTCCACAAGTTCGCCGTCGCCGACGGCCTGGCCTCGACCGACCCGGCCAGCGGCGTGAAGCCACCCACGCCCGCCAAGCGACTGCCGAAGGCGCTGCCGCTCGCCGATGTCGAGGCGATCCTGGAGGTGGCGGGCGCGCCGGGGACGACCCTGGCGCTGCGCGACCGGGCGCTGCTGGAGCTGCTCTACGGCACCGGCGCTCGCATCTCCGAGGCTGTCGGTCTCGACGTGGATGACTTGGACCCGATGGACGGCACCGTGCTGCTGCGGGGCAAGGGCAGCAAGGAGCGGATCGTCCCTGTCGGCTCCTTCGCTCGAGAGGCGATCGACGCCTACCTGGTGCGCGGCCGGCCCGAGCTGGCGTCGGTCGAGGCGTTGGCGACCAACGGAGGAGCGCTCTTCCTCAATGCCCGCGGTGGCCGGCTATCTCGTCAATCGGCGTGGTCGGTCCTGGTGAAGGCCGCCGACCGCGCGGGCGTCACCAAGGACGTCTCGCCGCACACCCTGCGGCACTCCTTCGCCACCCACCTGCTCGACGGCGGCGCCGACGTCCGCGTCGTGCAGGAGCTGCTCGGTCACGCCTCGGTCACCACGACCCAGGTCTATACGCTCGTCACGGTCGACAACCTCCGCGAGGTCTTCGCGACCGCCCACCCGAGAGCCAGAGACTAGACCTGATGACGTACGACGCCGACGCAGTGCTCGACGACATCACGGCGTACGCCGGGGGTCTCGGCCTGGAGCTCTACCCGCACCAGGAGGAGGCGGTGTTGTCGATCCTGGCCGGCGACAACGTCATCCTCGCGACGCCCACCGGGTCGGGGAAGTCGCTGGTCGCGGTCGCCGCGCACAAGGCGGCGATGGCCTCGGACCGGGTGTCCTTCTACACCGCACCGATCAAGGCGCTGGTGAGCGAGAAGTTCTTCGCGCTGTGCGAGGTCTTCGGCGCCGACGACGTCGGGATGCTGACCGGTGACGCGTCGGTGAACCCGGACGCCCCGATCATCTGCTGCACCGCCGAGGTGCTCGCCAACATCGCGCTCCGCGAGGGCAAGCACGCCGATGTCGGGCTCGTGGTGATGGACGAGTTCCACTTCTACGCCGAGCCCGACCGCGGCTGGGCCTGGCAGGTGCCGCTGCTGGAGCTGCCGCAGGCGCAGTTCCTGCTGATGTCGGCCACCCTCGGCGACGTCACGGAGCTGGCTGCGGACATCTCCCGGCGCAACGGTCGGGACACGACCGTCGTGGACGACGCCGTACGCCCGGTGCCGCTGAACTTCTCCTGGCAGCTGACGCCGCTCATCGAGACGCTCGAGGAGCTGGTGACGACCGGGCAGGGACCGGTCTACGTCGTGCACTTCACCCAGAAGGACGCGGTCGAGGGCGCGACGTCGCTGCTGAACGCCGGGTGGGCCTCCGCCGACAAGGCCCAGCGCGACGAGCTGGCCGAGCGGCTGGCGGGCTTCCGGTTCGGCGCCGGCTTCGGCAAGACCCTCTCCAAGCTGCTGCGGCGGGGGATCGGCGTGCACCACGCGGGGATGCTGCCGCGCTACCGCCGGGTCGTCGAGCAGCTGGCTCAGGCCGGGCTGCTCCGCGTCATCTGCGGCACCGACACCCTGGGTGTCGGCATCAACGTGCCGATCCGGACCGTGCTCTTCACCGCCCTCGCGAAGTACGACGGCAACCGGTCGCGAGTGCTGCGCAGCCGGGAGTTCCTCCAGATCGCGGGCCGCGCCGGGCGGGCGGGCTACGACACGGCCGGGTACGTCGTCGTACAGGCTCCTGAGCACACCATCGCCAACGAGAGGGCCAAGGCCAAGTCGGCCGCCAAGAACGCGGCCATGAGCGCCGAGAAGCAGGCGAAGCGGGGCAGCAAGGCGCAGCTCAAGAAGCCGCCCGAGGGCACCGTCGTGTGGACCGAGCAGACCTACGACAAGCTCGTCGACGGGCTGCCCGAGCCGTTGGTGTCGCGGATGAAGGTCGACAACGCGATGCTGATCAACGTCCTCGCTCGCGAGGAGGACGCGTTCGAGGTGATGCGCCGGCTGCTCATGGACAACCACGAGGACCGCCGCCAGCAGCTTCGGCTGGCCCGGCGTGCGCTGCGGCTCGCGCGGTCGCTGGTGCGGTCGGGGACGCTGACGCGGCTGGACGAGCTCGACGAGTTCGGGCGGCGCTACGTGATGACCGTCGACCTGCCTGCAGACTTCGCGCTCAACCAGCCGCTGGCGCACTTCGCGCTGGCGGCGCTCGACGTGCTCGATCCCGAGTCCGAGGACTACACGCTCGACATCGTCTCGGTCATCGAGGCGGTGCTGGAGGGACCGCGGCAGATCCTCTTCCAGCAGCAGTACGTCGCGCGCGGCGAGGCGGTCGCCGAGATGAAGGCCGACGGCATCGAGTACGAGGAGCGGATGCTGCTGCTCGAGGACGTCACCTGGCCGCAGCCACTGGCCGAGCTGCTCACCGCGACGTACGAGATCTATCGCGAGCGGCACCCGTGGCTCCGAGAGGATGCGCTGTCGCCGAAGTCGATCGTGCGCGAGATCTACGAGCAGGGGATGAGCTTCACCGACTTCGTGAGCCGCTACCAGCTCGCCCGCTCGGAGGGGTTGGTGCTGCGCTACCTGACCGACGCCTACCGGACGCTGCGGCAGACCGTGCCGGAGGCGCACCGCACGCCCGAGCTCGACGACCTGGTCGAGTGGCTGGGGGAGACCGTGCGACAGACCGACTCCTCGCTCCTCGACGAGTGGGAGGCGCTGTCGGACCCCTCGCACGTCCGGACGGATGTCGCGCACCACGAGCCGCCGCCGTCCCCGCGCGCGATCTCGAAGCAGACTCGCGCCTTCCGCGTGATGATCCGCAACGCCATGTGGCGCCGCGTCGAGCTGGTCGCGCGCGACAACCTCGACGGCCTGATCGCGATGGAGCGGGCCGCCGCGGACCGCACCGACCCGCCGGCCGAGGTGGTGATGACGCGCTCGGCCTGGGACGCGGCGCTCGAGGAGTACTACGCCGAGCACGAGCGGGTGCTGCTGGACGCCGACGCCCGCGGGCCGGCGCTGCTCACGGTCACCGAGTCCGGCCGTGCCTGGGAGGTGCGGCAGACCATCCACGACCCCGAGGGTCACCACGACTGGGTGATCGACGGGGTCGTGGACGTGGACGCGTCGGACGAGACCGGTGAGCTGGTGCTGGCGGCGGTCGCGATGCAGCGGCTGGGCGGCTAGCTCCGTTCGTCCAGCCAGTCGTCGCGCGCGGCGACGGCGGCGTCCGGGTAGTCCGCGAACAGGCCGTCGACACCGGCGTCGAGGAAGGCCGTGAGCTCGGCGTGGACGTCGCCGTCGGCGTTCGGGTCGGTGCCGATCCGGAAGTTGGTCGCCATGAACTGGTTCTCGTTGCGAAGGGTGAAGACCACGACCTTCAGCCCGGCGCGGTGGGCGTCGTCGACGAGCGCACTCGGCTCGCCGGTGGCGCCGGTCGCCGGGTCGCGGGGGAGCACCAGATCCTTGTTGGGGCCGACCCAGTCGGCGTACCGCGAGATCGAGCGCAGCCCGCTCGGCGTCACCATGGCGGCGTACGTCGTGCCGGGCTGGTCGACAGGTCCTCCGGCAGCGTCGACGAGCTGCTCCAGCGGCAGCTTGGTCATCCGGTCGAGCTGGCGGAGGTTGCCGATCTCGAAGGACTGGATGACGACCTTGTCACGCTTCGAGTCCAACCCGAACCGGTCGAGCGTGCGCAGCATCGGCTCCTCGAGGGAGAGCCCGATGGAGTCGAAGTAGGTCGGGTGCTTGGTCTCCGGGGCGATGCCGATGGTGCGGCCGGTGCGACGCTCCTCGCGCTGCACGAGGCGGAGGACCTCCGCGAAGGTGGGGACCTCGAACCGGCCGTTGTACGCCGTGTTGTCGGGGCGCACCTGCGGGAGGCGCTCCTTGGCTCGCAGGGTCTTGAGCTCGGAGAGCGTGAAGTCCTCGGTGAACCAACCGGTGACCGCCCGGCCGTCGATCGTCTTGGTGGTGCGCCGGCTCGCGAACTCGGGGTGGGCGGCGACGTCGGTGGTGCCGCTGATCTCGTTCTCGTGGCGGGCGACGAGCACGCCGTCCTTGGTGGAGACCAGGTCGGGCTCGACGTAGTCGGCGCCGAGTTCGATGGCGAGGCGGTACGACGCGAGCGTGTGCTCGGGTCGGTAGCCGGAGGCGCCGCGGTGCCCGAACACCTGGGGCACGGCATGGTGGCCGTGCCCGGCCCCGTGGTCGTGGACGGGACGGTGGTCGTGCGCCTGGACGGGCGCGATCGCGATGAGCGGGACGGTGAGGGCGGCGCCGAGGGCGCCGAGCATGATCCGAGTAGTCATGCCTCGATGGAAACCGGCGCAGGTGACCTGCGGGCGAGGACGGGGTGAACGATGCCTACCCGACGGAGCAGAACCCGCCGCGGCAGGAGTTCAGCCAGGTGCGACCGCGCTTCAGCGAGCCGATCTGCTTCTTGCCGCCGCCGTCGTCGAACCAGAGCATTGACCACAGGGGCGGAGTGGCCAGGGTGCGTGCGGCGCGGGAGATGACGGCAGGGTCCCAGGCGCCATCGGGGCTGTCGTGCGGGCCGGCCTCGGTGATCGCCATCCGCTTCACCTTGGCCGCGACCGCGTCGTAGCCGCCGACGGGGAGCTCGTCAGCCGGGGCGTTCGACTCGTAGTCGTACGAGTCCATGCCGGCGAGGTCGAACTTGGCCGGGAGCAGCCTGACGGGATCTCCGATGTGGTCGCCGGTGACGGCATTGAAGCTGTAGGCCCAGAGCAGGTTGTGCACGCCAGCTGCCCAGGCCTTCTGCTGCAGGAGCGACCAGAGCTTGCGATAGAGGGCCGGGTCCGGGTGTCCCCACCAGAACCAGTCGCCGTTGGCCTCGTGGAACGGGCGGAAGACGACGGCGACACCCGCGGCATCGAGCTGCTGGAGGAGCACGAGGCGCTCGGCGTACACCGCCCAGAACGACTGGTACGCCGCGGATTCGGGATGGTCGACGAGCGCGCCGAGGTCGTGCCAGCCGCGGTCGTTGTAGGCGCCGCCGCTGCCCGGGTTGGCCGGATGCCAGGACATGCTGAGCACGGCGCCGGCCCGAGCCTGTGCGATCAGTGCATCGACCGGCGCCACCGGGAAGCCGTAGTCCCGGCTCGCGGCCAGCTCCTCCAGGTCGAAGCCGACCACGCGGACCTGACGAGCGCCCAGGACGGTCAGGGGGTCGGCGTACGCACTCGTGGAGACGTTGAGCTGCTGCCCGACGCCCATCGCGCCGGCCGCCCGCCACCGGTCGAGCCGGGCAGCGAGGCAACGGGCGGCGGGACCGGCCTGGGGGTCGACGAGAGCGGGTCGCGGGGTGCAGCGGGGCGGGGACTCCGAGACGTTCAGGCTGGTCACGGGAGAGGTCGCGCGCCGGTCACGGCGCACGGACTTGCGCAGCACCCGGAACCGCTGCTCGCCCGCGACCGCGGTCGACAGGCGGAGCCGGGCGGTGCCGTCGGCGTCGGTCCGGGGACGCGCGGTGGTGACCCACCGGCCCTCGGCACGGCGCTGCACCACCAGCCGGACACCACGCGCGGCCGGCCGGAGCCGGACGTCGAGGGTCGCGGGCTCACCGACCGGGACGGTGCCGGGGGCGACGCGTGCCGTCAGCGTCGCCTTCGGCGGCTTGTGCGGGCGCGCAACAGAGGCCGCCCCGGACGCGATCAGTCCCACCGCGAGCAACCCGGTCAGTACGAGCCGAACGGCACCCCACCGTTGCACCGGATCAGCCTAGTGTCGGGTAGGACATCCGGTGAGTGCTCAGGACAAGTCGCGGCGAGCCCTCAGGTACCGCCCACGGACGGCCGATTCTGCTGGTAGAAACACCAGGAAGATCGCTCGACCGGAAGCAGGACAGCATGACCCCGCCCGTCGCCGTGCGACGCCGGCGCCTCGCTGGCGGAGCCGCCGTACTTTCGCTGCTCGCCGGAGGCCTGGTGGCTGCCGCGTCGAGCGTTCCCTCTGGTCCGCTCGCGGCTCCGTCGGCCGCTCTCGGTCTCGTGCACGCCCAGGACGCCGTACGGCTCCGGAAGCCGTCGCCGATCGTGCTCAGCGCGCCGACGTCGGTCCGGGCCGGCTCGCGGATCCGGTTCGACGGCGATGTCGTGGTGAAGGCGAAGAAGCCGCGCAGGGTCGAGGTCTTCGAGCTCAAGGCGGGCCGCTGGCGCGTGGCCGGCAGGACCACGTCGAAGCGCAACGGCACCTTCGCACTGCGGATCGCCGCCGGCAGCGTGGGCGGGTCGCGGGTCTTCCGGGCCGAGGCTCCGGCCGTTGGCGGGCTTGCGGGGCTGCGCACCGGCAAGCTCAAGGTGAAGGTCGCGGCGGCGGCCACCACGTCGACCGGCCCGGTCATCCCCGGCGGTGACGGCTACGACGCCGCCGAGGGCCTGCCGAGCGGGTACGTCGCCGCCGGGTCGAAGTCGGACTGGTCCTACTTGTTCGACCAGACGCCCAACGCGTTCGGCAGTCGGTGGGATCCATGCACGGTGATCACCTGGTCCTACAACCCGACCGGTGAGGCCTACAACGCCCTCCCGGACGTCAAGCGTGCGTTCGCGAAGATCGCGGGAGTGTCCGGTCTGAAGTTCCTGTACGGGCGCAGCCAGACCGAGTACCGCTACCTCGGAGGCGACCACGACCTCGACTTCACGCTCGAGAAGATGGTCGTCGGGTGGGGCAACAAGCACCAGTTCCCGGACCTCGCGCCCGACCAGTACGGCGACGCGGTCGGCATCGGCGGCGGCGCCGCGCAGCCGGTGGCCGGGGCCGACGTGGACCTGAAGATGGTCCGGGGCTACCTCACGCTCGACAACGACGGTGGGATCGCGCTGGCGCCCGGCTTCAACGGCAGCGGCTGGGGCCAGGTGATGATGCACGAGATCCTGCACGCGCTCGGCCTCGGCCACGCGAAGAACGCCAACCAGCTGATGTACGGCACGGCCACTCCGCTGAACTACCAGTTCGGCGCCGGGGACATCACCGGCATGACCAAGGTCGGGGCCGCCGCCTCCTGCCTGCCATGACCCGCCCGTAGGCTGGTCACATGGCCGATGTCGAGACGACCCACAACCCCGACGAGCACCGGTACGAGGCGCACCTGGACGGCGAGCTCGCCGGCTTCGCGGTGTACGAGCTGACCGACAGGCTGGTCATCTTCACGCACACCGAGGTCGACTCGAAGTTCGAGGGCAAGGGCGTCGGCTCGGCGCTGGCGCGGTTCGCGCTGGATGACGTACGCGCGGCGGGCACCCGGCAGGTGCTGCCGCTGTGCCCGTTCATCAAGGGCTGGATCGGCAAGCACCCGGAGTACGCCGATCTCGTGCACGCGTCGCCCGCGAGCGCCGCGACCGACTGATGTCGGTCTAGTTCGTCCTCCACAGGTAAGTGCACAGGCAACCCCCAGCCTGTGCACCCACGCGGGCGCGAGTGCACAGATTTCCCAGTCTGCTTGGGGGTTTCCGCCCCGCTGTTGTCGCTGTCGGAGGGCGGTCCTAGGCTCGCCGGAAGTCGACCACAAGTCGCCGTGTCGACAAGTCGTGAGGAGCGTGGGATGAGCACAGGTGGCACGTCCCGAGTCCAACATCTTGCGAGCGAGATGCCGCCCCCGGTCCGTACGACTCCTTCCCCCGATCCGCGAGATGAGCTGCCTGTGTCCGACCCTCTGCCCTTCGAGCGCCCCGCGGTCGCCGAGCCCAAGCTCGGACCGACCGGTCGCCCGATGCCCGACCTGCCCGAGCCGGGACCGGTGAAGAGCCATGGCCGGGCGCGCGTCGTCTCGATGTGCAACCAGAAGGGTGGCGTCGGCAAGACGACGACCGCGATCAACCTCGGGGCGTCGCTGGCCGAGTTCGGCCGCAAGGTTCTGCTCGTCGACTTCGACCCGCAGGGCTCGCTGTCGGTGGGGCTCGGCCTCAACCCGCACGAGATGGACCTGTCGATCTACAACCTCCTGATGGACAAGGACGTCGCGCTCGACGAGGTCGTCGTCCCCACCGGAGTCGCGGGCATGGACCTGCTGCCCTCCAACATCGACCTCTCCGCCGCCGAGGTGCAGCTCGTGCACGAGGTCGCCCGTGAGCAGACCCTGCAGCGGGTGCTGGCGCCGGCCCTGTCCGAGTACGACGTCATCCTGATCGATTGTCAGCCCTCGCTCGGGCTGCTGACCGTCAACGCCCTGACCGCGTCCGACGGCGTGATCGTGCCCCTGGAGTGCGAGTACTTCGCCCTGCGCGGCGTCGCCCTTCTCAAGACCACGATCGACAAGGTCCGCGAGCGGCTCAACCCCAAGCTCGAGATCTACGGCGTCCTCGGCACGATGTACGACGGCCGCACGCTGCACAGCCGCGAGGTGATGGAGCGCCTCGTCCAGGCCTGGGGCGACACGGTCTTCCACACGGTGATCCGCCGGACGGTGAAGTTCTCCGACGCGACCGTCGCCGGCGAGCCGATCACGGCGTACGCCTCGAGCTCCGCCGGTGCTGACTCCTACCGTCAGCTGGCCAAGGAGGTGCTGGCTCGTTGGCCCGACGAGTGAGCCTGCCCGCGGCCGACGACCTCTTCCGCCGTACGGCGCCGACGGCCGAGCCCGCACAATCCCCGGCGGAGGTCGTTGCTGCCGCGGACCAGGCGGAGGCGGAGGACGCCGAGACCGGTCGCAAGAAGCCCAGCGGTCGGGTGCGGCACGACGAGAAGATGACGGTCTACGTGACCTCCGACGAGCTGCTCGACATCGAGCACGCCCGGTTGGGGCTGCGCCGCTCCCACGGGCTGGCCGTGGACCGGGGTCGGCTGGTGCGCGAGGCGATCGCCATGGTGCTGGCCGACTTCGAGGCCAACGGTGACGACAGCGCGCTGGTCCGACGATTGACCGAGGAATGACCACCCCGGTCGTCGACCCGACGGCGGGCGAGGCTGCGCCGGCCTTCGCCCTGCATCTCGACAACTTCGAGGGCCCGTTCGACCTGTTGCTCAACCTGATCTCCAAGCACAAGCTCGACATCACCGAGGTGGCGCTCTCCAAGGTCACCGACGAGTTCATCGCGCACGTGAAGGCCGGGGGACCGGTCTGGGACCTGGAGCAGACCACGTCGTTCCTGCTCGTCGCCTCGACGCTGCTCGACCTCAAGGCGGCCCGGCTGCTGCCGTCGGGTGACGTCGAGGACGAGGAGGACCTCGCGCTCCTCGAGGCGCGGGACCTGCTCTTCGCGCGGCTGATGCAGTACCGCGCGTTCAAGCAGGTCGCCTCGGTGCTCGAGCTGCGCCTCGCCGGGGAGTCGAAGCGGCACCCGCGTGCCGTCGGCCTGGAGGAGCGGTACGCCGGGCTGCTGCCGGAGGTGCTGATCGGCATCGGCCTGGAGCAGTTCGCCCAGCTCGCCGCGAGGGCGCTGGAACCCAAGCCGGTCCTCGAGGTGTCGCTACACCACATCCACGCCGCCAAGGTGAGCGTGCGCGAGCAGGCGGGGTTGGTGGTCGATCGGCTGCGGCGCAACGGCTCCATGACATTTCGGGCTCTCTGCGGTGACTCGCCCGACCGGCTCACGACGGTGGCGCGGTTCCTCTCGTTGCTTGAGCTCTTCCGCGAAGGCGCCGTCGGGTTCGAGCAGCTGACGCCGCTGGGCGAGCTGACCGTACGGTGGACAGGTGACGAAGACGCCGACGTGGATGAGCTGATCACCGACGAGTTCGACGGCGCCCCGCCCGAGGTCGGCGACGTACGAGCAGTGGAACCACAGGAGGAGGACCGCGATGAGCGAGACGACTGAGGCCGAGGTCGAGGTCGAGGAGACGCTCGCCATCCCCGTGGCCGCGCTGCGCCCGGCGCTGGAGGCACTCCTGATGGTCGCCGACCAGCCGATGGAGACGATGGCGCTCGCGACCGCCGTCGGCTATCCGACCGACGAGGTCACCGCGGCGCTGACGGCGCTCGCGCAGGAGTACGACGAGCAGGGCCGCGGCTTCGAGCTGCGCGACGTCGGCGGTGGCTGGCGCTACTACACGCGCGAGGAGTACGCCGCGGTCGTGGAGGGCTACGTCCTCGATGGACAGCAGGCGCGGCTGACCCAGGCGGCGCTCGAGACGCTGGCCGTGGTCGCCTACAAGCAGCCGGTCTCCCGGGCGCGTGTCTCGGCGATCCGCGGTGTCAGTGTCGACGGGGTCATGCGCACGCTGCTCAATCGCGGCCTGGTCGAAGAGGCCGGGAGCGACCACGAGACCCAGGCGAACCTCTACCGGACCACCAGCTACTTCCTGGAGCGGATCGGGATCCAGTCGCTCGACGACCTGCCCGAGCTGGCGCCGTACCTGCCCGACATGGCGGACCTGGAGGACGAGCTGGCCGAGATGGTCGCGCCCGCCCCCATGGCCAGCGAGCCCGCTCCGGAGGAGCACCCGCACTCGTCGCCGCACAGCGGTGACGGCACCGAACCGGACGGCGGCACCGAACCGACATGAACCTGCCATGAACGACATCCACAGCTCCGGCCTCGAGATGGACGACGACGGGCTGATCCGGCTCCAGAAGCTGCTCGCCATGTCCAACGTCGCCTCGCGCCGCAAGTGCGAGGAGCTGATGCTCGAGGGTCTGGTCGAGGTCGACGGCGAGGTCGTCACCCGCCTCGGCACCAAGGTCGACCCGCGCACCGCCGTGATCCGGGTCAACGGCAAGCGGCTGCCGCCGGTCTCGGAGAAGGTCTACCTCGCCGTCAACAAGCCGCGCGGCGTCGTGTCGACGATGTCGGACCCCGAGGGGCGCCGGACGCTGCAGGACCTGGTGGCAGACCGGCCCGAGCGGCTCTTCCACGTCGGGCGTCTCGACACCGACACCGCGGGGCTGATCATCCTCACCAACGACGGTGACTTCGCGCAGCGGCTGGCGCACCCGTCGTACGAGGTGGACAAGACGTACGTCGCCGAGGTCGAGGGCGAGATCTATCGCCGCACGCTCAAGCAGCTGCTCGAGGGCGTCACCCTCGACGACGGTCCGGTCACCGTCAGCAAGGCGCGCATCATCGAGGCCGGCAAGGACAAGTCGATCGTCGAGATCGTGATCCATGAGGGCCGCAACCGGATCGTCCGGCGGCTGATGGACCACATCGGCTACCCCGTGCGTCGGCTCACCCGCACCCAGATCGGGCCGGTCGTCCTCAGGGGCCTGCTGTCGGGGGAGATGCGCGACCTGACGCTCGACGAGCTCGGCGAGCTGCTGGACAACGCTCAGCTGTAGCCGTTGCCCAGAGCAGCCTCGACCGTCTCGTGGAGCTTGAAGACCCGGTCGAGCGCGGTGGCGACGAGGACCCGATTGGCCGCTGGGCTGGGTACGACGACCAGGGAGCCCTGGAGCACCCGCGCCCGCTTGTGGATGCCGATCAGGGCGCCGAGCCCCAGCGAGTCGATGAAGGTGACGCCGGTCAGGTCGATCACCAGGCGAGGCGGCCCGTCGACCTGGAGGCCCATCACCCGGTCGCGCAGCTCCGGGACGGTGGCGATGTCGATCTCGCCGACACACCTCACCACCCGGGTGTCGCCGAGGAGCTCGTCGCTGATGGCCAGGATCGGCTGGTCGTCGATGGTGGTCACGGGGGTGTGTCTACACGGTTGGTCGAGATTGCGCCTCACCCCGCGGGACCGTTCTCGCCGTACCGTGGGTCACGTGGCACCGGTCGCGCCCGCGCTGGCGCCGTACGTCGCCTCGGTGACGGCGTACGACGTCGACCTGCGCGAGCCCGGGGTGCACCGCGGCCTGCCGGGGACGACGTTGACCTTCGTGCTGCCGGTCGGGGCGCCGCTGGACGTCGGGTGGCAGGGCCGTCCCGGCAGCCGAGAACGCCGCTGGTCGACGGTGTCCGGACTGCACGCGCACCCCGCCGAGATCCACCACGACGGGACCCAGACAGGGATCCAGCTGGCGCTCACGATGGCCGGAGCGCGGGCGCTCTTCGGGATGCCGGCGGCGGAGTTGGCCGGTGAGCTGCTGGAGCTGGCGGACGTCGCGCCGGCCTTGCGGCACCTGCCCGAGCAGCTCGCGGCGTGTGCGCCGGAGCGCCGCGAGCGCCGGGTGCAGGAGGTGCTCCTGCGCCGGCTCGCCGAGGTCGGGGCGCCGGGGCCGCGGGCCGAGGTCGGCCAGGCGCTCGCCCGGCTGACCCGCGACGACATGGTCCAGGACGTGGCCGACGACGTCGGCTACAGCCGACGGCACCTCGGCAACCTGGTCCGCGAGGAGTGCGGGCTGACGCCGCGCGACGTACGCCGGCTGGGACGGTTCGAGCTGTCCCGCACGCAGATCGGGCGTCGGCCGCTGTCGGTGGTCGCGCACGCGTGCGGGTACGCCGATCAGGCGCACCTCACCCGCGACTGGGTCGAGCTGGCGGGCTGTCCGCCGACGACCTGGCTGCGCGAGGAGTTCCCATTCCTTCAAGACCATCGGGGTGCCGACGAGCCAGGCTGAGGACATGAGCGAAGCAGCGAACATCAAGCACTGGCAGACGATGTCCTTCCGAGACGCCGACGCGATGATCGCGTGGCTGAGCGCGATCGGGTTCACCGAGCACGCGACGTACCGCGACGAAGCCGACGCCTCCGTCGTGGTCCACGCCGAGTGGCTCTGGGCGGGTGGCGGGGGAGTGATGTTCGGCAGCCAACGCGACGACGGCGTAGTCCGCAACGTAGGTGGCTCCGCGGCGTACCTCGTCGTGGACGACCCGGACGCCGTCTTCGACAAGGCCGTCGCCGCCGGCGCGACCGTCATCCGGGAGACGGTCGACCAGGACTACGGCGGCCGTGGTGGGAGCGTCGAGGATCCAGAAGGCAACCACTGGTCGTTCGGGAGCTATCAGCCCCAGTAACCTCTACGCGTGGCAGTCAGGGCAGTGCGAGGAGCGACCCAGCTCGAGGACGACGTACGTGACCACATGCTCGAGCGCGTGGCCGAGATGGTCACCGACGTCATGGAGTCCAACGGCCTCGAGGTCGACGACTTCATCTCGGTGATCTTCACGGCGACGTCCGACCTGGTCTCGGAGTTCCCGGCGTACGCCGCCCGACGCCTCGGGTTCGGTGACGTGCCGTTGATCTGCGCGCGGGAGCTGGAGATCGCGGGCTCGATGCCTCGGGTGGTGCGGATGATGGCGCACATCGAGACCGACCTGCCCCGCGCCGACATCACCCACGTCTACCTGCACGGTGCCGCGGCGCTGCGCCGCGATCTGACCCGGGTCCGCGCGGTGCCCGACGATGACTCGCATGAATGAGCCGAGCCTGACCGGCCCGGTCGAGGTCGTCGGCACGGGACTGCTCGGCACCTCGATCGCCCTGGCCTGCCGTCGTGTCGGGCTGGACGTGCTGCTGACCGACGCGTCGCCCGAGCACCTCCGCACCGCGTCCGGGCTCGGCGCCGGTCGCTCGCGCACCCCTGGGGACCGGCCGCAGCTCGTCGTGGTCGCCGTCCCGCCCGACCACCTCGGCACCGAGATCGCCCGCGCGCTCGCCGACACCGACGCCGTGGTCACCGACGTCGGCAGCGTGAAGACCGGACCGCTGGCCGCCGTTGCGGACGTCGCGGGCGTCGAGAGGTACGTCGGCGGGCACCCGATGGCCGGCAGCGAGCGCTCGGGACCGCTCGCCGCGACGGCAGCGCTCTTCGACGGCCGCCCCTGGGCCGTCACGCCCCACGCCACCTCGCGACCGGACGCGATCGCCCTGGTCGAGGAGCTTGCCCTGCTCTGCGGCGCCGTACCTGTGCGGCTCAGTCCGGACGAGCACGACCGTGCGGTCGCCCGGACCTCCCACGTGCCGCACCTGCTCGCGTCGCTGGTGGCGGCCCGACTGGCGGATGCGCCGGAGCAGCACCTGGCGCTCAGCGGCCAGGGAGTCCGCGACGTCACCCGCGTGGCTGCGGGCGACCCGGCTCTGTACGGCCAGATCGTGACGGCGAACGCCGACGCCGTGCTCGGCCTGCTCGGCGAGGTCCGTGGTGAGCTGGACGCGCTGATCGAGGCGATCGCGAGCGGCAACCGCGACGGACTCGGCGCGCTCCTCGCCCAGGGCGTGGCCGGCACGCAGGCGATTCCCGGCAAGCACGGCGGGCCGGTCCGGCCGACCCGGTCCGTCTTCGTCTCCGTGCCCGACCACCCCGGCGAGCTGGCGCGGCTGTTCGCCGACGCGGGTGCCAGCGAGGTCAACATCGAGGACGTCCACATCGACCACGACCCGGGACGCCCGGTCGGGTTGGTGGAGCTCCTGGTCGACGAGGCGCGCGCGGACCACCTGATCGGATCGCTCGAATCCCGCGGCTGGGTGACACACCGGTAGGCTGCGGCCCCGTGAACAGCTCTGTGCACCCGCTCGCCCCTGGTCTCATCGTCGCCGTGGACGGCACCTCCGGATCGGGCAAGTCGAGCACGTCGCGCGGGGTGGCCGAACGGCTCGGACTGCGTTACCTCGACACCGGCGCGATGTTCCGCGCGATGACCTGGTGGCTGCTGCGCAACGGGGTCGACGTCCACGACCCGGCCGCCGTCGCTGCGCGCTGTGGCGAGCCGTCCATCGTCTCCGGCACCGACCCGCTCGCGCCGACGATCACCGTCGACGGTGAGGACGTCGCCGCCGCCATCCGCACCGACGAGGTCAACGCGGCGGTCTCGCCGGTGAGCGCGGTCCCCGAGGTGCGCACCCGGCTTCTCGAGCTCCAGCGCGCCGTGATCTCCGCCGAGTCAGCCGAGGGCGGGATCGTCGTCGAGGGCCGCGACATCGGCTCCGTCGTCGTCCCCGACGCCCCGGTCAAGGTCTACATCAGCGCCGACCCCGCCGCCCGGGCAGCGCGCCGGGCAGCCGAGGAGGGCGGCACCGACCTCGCGGCCACCCAGGAGTCGCTGCTCGCCCGCGACAAGATCGACTCCGGTCGCGCGACGGCACCCCTCACCATGGCCGACGGCGCCGTGCACATCGACACCACGCCGTACACCCTCGACGAGGCCATCGGGCTCGTCGTCGCGCTCGTCGAGGACGTGGGGGCCCGCCGGTGACCGATGCCCACCTCGCACGACCTCGCAGTGACCGGGTCAAGAGCGCGCCGCGCGCCTTGCTCCACTCGCTGCGTCCGGTCGCGCGGTGGCTCTTCCGTCGTCGGTACGACGTCCGGGTGCACGGCGCCGGGCACGTGCCGACCAGCGGGCCGGTGATCTTCGCCTCCAACCACGTCGGGGTCATCGACGGGCCGCTGCTGGCGATCTTCGCGCCGCGCCCGGTGCACGTGCTGACCAAGATGGAGATGTTCCGTGGGCCGCTCGGCTGGTTCCTGTGGCGATCGGGGCAGGTCCCGCTGGACCGGTACAACCCCGACCCACGCGCGGTGAAGACCTGCATCAGGGCACTGCGTGAGGGCCGGACCGTCGGCATCTACCCCGAGGGCAGCCGCGGCGCCGGCGACCTCGAGCGGTTCCACCGCGGAGCGGCCTACCTGGCGCTGGTCTCGGGCGCGCCCGTCGTACCCGTGACGACGCTCGGCAGCCGCGAGCCCGGCGGCACCAGCGGCTCGCTGCCCACGGGGGGAGCGGCCGTCGACATCGTGTTCGGCGAGACCTACCGGGTCGACGCCACGCCGTGGCCACGCACCCGGGAACAAGTGGAGAAGGCCTCGTTGTTGCTCCGTGAGCACATGCTGGTCCAATTGGACCTGGCGCGCGCGTCGACCGGCCGGGATCTCCCGGGTCCGCTGCCGCCAACCGACGTAGATCCAGACCCCGCCACCGGGGTCACCGATGAAGGAGCACCATGACCGAGCACGACCCTGCCCCCCAGGACTCTCCGGAGGGCTTGGCAGAGGACACCGGGCCGCTCCCGATCCTCGCCGTCGTCGGTCGCCCCAACGTCGGCAAGTCCACCCTCGTCAACCGGATCATCGGCCGGCGTGAGGCAGTCGTCGAGGACGTCCCCGGCGTCACCCGGGACCGCGTGTCGTACGACGCCAACTGGGCTGGCCGAGCCTTCACCGTCGTCGACACCGGTGGCTGGGACCCCGACGCCCGCGGCCTCGCGGCCTCGATCCGCGCCCAGGCCGAGATCGCGGTCGGCCTGGCCGACGCGGTGCTCTTCGTCGTCGACGCGACCGTCGGGGTCACCGACCACGACGAGGCCGTCGTCAAGATCCTGCGCGGGTCCGGCAAGCCGGTCGTGCTGGCGGCCAACAAGGTCGACGACCAGCGCACCGAGGCCGAGACCTACGGGCTCTGGAACCTCGGTCTCGGCGAGCCCTACCCGGTCTCCGCGCTGCACGGCCGGGGCTCGGGCGACATGCTCGACGCGGTCCTGGCGGCGCTTCCGGAGCCGCCGCCAGAGCGGATCGGCGAGGTCGGCGGGCCGCGCCGCATCGCGATCGTCGGCAAGCCGAACGTCGGCAAGTCCTCGCTCCTCAACATGCTCGCGGGCGAGGACCGGGTCGTCGTCGACAACGTCGCCGGCACCACCGTCGACCCGGTCGACGAGCTGATCGAGATCGGGGGCGAGGTCTGGCGCTTCATCGACACTGCCGGCCTGCGCAAGCGGGTCAAGGAGGCCTCGGGCCACGAGTACTACGCGTCGCTGCGTACGTCGACCGCGATCGACCGCGCCGAGGTGGCCGTGCTGGTGCTCGACGCAGAGCAGTCGATCTCCGAGCAGGACGTCCGCATCCTGCAGACCGTCCGTGAGGCGGGCCGGGCGCTGGTGATCGCGTTCAACAAATGGGACCTCGTCGACGAGGAGCGTCGCTACTACCTCGAGCGCGAGATCGAGCGCGAGCTCGTGCAGGTGCAGTGGGCACCCCGGATCAACTTCACGGCGCGTACCGGCTGGCACGTCGACCGCCTGGTGCCGGCCCTCAACAAGGCGATCGCCGGCTGGGAGACCCGGATCTCCACCGGCTCCCTCAACGGGTTCCTCGGCCGGCTCGTCGCCGAGCACCCGCACCCGGTGCGCAGCGGCAAGCAGCCCAAGATCCTCTTCGGCACCCAGGCCTCGACCGCGCCGCCGACGTTCGTGCTCTTCACGAGCGGCAAGCTGGACGCGTCGTACGAGCGGTTCATCGAGCGCCGCCTGCGCGAGGAGTTCGGCTTCGTCGGGACCCCGATCGTGCTGCAGCAGCGGCCGCGGGAGAAGCGCAAGCGCTGACATGGCCTAGCGTCGGGGCCATGAGGAGACTCGTGGTCCTGGCCCTGTCGGTCGCGCTGAGCGTGCCGTTGGCCGGTACGGCGCGGGCCCAGCGCCTGCCTGTGGAGCGTGCCGTCGGCGGCTGCTCGGTGTTTCCCGCGGACAACTGGTGGAACGCCGACGTCAGCGGTCTGCCCGTGCACGCCCGCAGCCGGCAGTGGCTCTCGCACATGTCGACCGACCGCGACCTGCACCCCGACTTCGGTCCGTCGTACGGCGACGGGCCCGACTACGGCATCCCGGTCACGGTCGTGAAGCCGTCGCACCAGCGGGTGCGAGTCCGGTTCGACTACGCCGACGAGAGCGACCGGGTGCGCTACCCGCTGGGCCGCGACACCCGGGTCGAGGGCGGCCGCGGCTCCGAGGGCGACAAGCACACGGTCGTCGTCGACCGCGGCTCGTGCCGGCTCTACGAGACCTGGAACACCCGCTCTCGAGGCACGCGCTGGATGGCGGGCTCGGGAGCCGTCTGGTCGCTGAGGTCCAACGCCTTGCGCCCCGAGGGCTGGACCTCCGCCGACGCCGCCGGGCTGCCGATCCTGCCGGGGCTGCTGCGCTGGGCCGAGGTCAAGGCGGGTCGAGTGGACCACGCGATCCGGTTCACGACCGACGTGACCAGCCGACATCACCTGTGGCCGGCTCGTCACGACGCGGGCTCGCGGTCGAGCCGCGCCTACCCGCCGATGGGTGCCAGATTCCGGCTGAAGCCGGGCTTCTCGACGAGCGGCCTCTCGCCGTACACCGTGGCGGTGGTGGAGGCGATGAAGACCTACGGCCTGGTGCTGGCCGACAACGGGTCGCCGTGGTACTTCCAGGGCGAGCAGAACCGACACTGGCCGGAGCGGCTGATCGAGGAGCTCAAGGGGATCCCGGCGTCGGCGTTCGTCGCGGTCGACACGGCGTCGTTGCAGGTCTCGAGGAACTCGGCGCAGGTCCGATCCTATTGAGGTCAGTACCTGACCTGATCGCTTCCTAGAGTCGTCACATGACCTCAGAACGCGACGACATCCTCGAGACCCTCCGCAAGCACCGCGAGCTCTTCCGCTACACGGTGCAGGGCCTCACGGACGAGCAGGCAGCATCCACCCCCACCGTCAGCGAGCTCTGCCTCGGCGGCCTGATCAAGCACGTGACCGCCGTCGAGAAGAACTGGGCCGACTTCATCGTCGAGGGCCCGGCCGCGCAGCCGGACGTCGACTGGGCCAACATCGACTGGGCGAACCCGCCCGCCTTCGTGATCGAGCACGCCAACGGCTTCCGGATGGTCGACGGCGACACCTTGGCCGGCCTGCTCGCGGCGTACGACGAGGTCGCCGAGGCGACCGACGCCCTGCTCAGCAACCCGGACCTCGACCTGGACTCCCGCCACCCGCTCCCGGAGGCGCCATGGTTCGAGGCCGGCGCGAGCTGGTCGGCCCGCCGGGCGTTCGCCCACATCGTGGCCGAGACCGCCCAGCACGCCGGCCACGCCGACATCATTCGCGAGACGATCGACGGTCAGAAGTCGATGGGCTGATCGAAGGCGCGACCCGATTCCGGGTCACGGCCCGGGCTGCGGTAGTGTTCACGCGGTTCGCTGCTCACGAGGCGGCGGCCGTTCGGGCTGTAGCGCAGCTTGGTAGCGCACTTGACTGGGGGTCAAGGGGTCGCAGGTTCAAATCCTGTCAGCCCGACCGATCCGCCCGGAGGCCATATGGCCTCTGACCTGCGGAAACAGGCCCGGTGATCTACGGATCTCCGGGCCTGAAAGGTCTCTGGGATTTGAACCGGTGTCCACAAAGTGTCCACTTACCCGTCTCAACGGCGCCTTCGCGATCAAGTCCGCCCGCTCTCTGCCGGCGGATGACGGCTCGTACGGGCCTGTGCGGAGTGGCCCGCGCACCTGAGGTTCATGCAGACCTCATCCCGTTCCGCGGCCGGACTGGAGCCGATGCTCAGCATCGACGAGCTCGCCGAGTACCTCGGCAAACCGGTGCGCACGATCTACGACTGGCGACTCTCGGGGCGCGGGCCGCGGGCGGTGCACGTAGGGCGTTCACTGCGCTACCGCGTCTGCGACGTGCAGGCCTGGCTCGACGCACAGCTCGAGCGGGTGCCGGGGGAGTTCCCAGACCCCGTCAGCGAGTCTGGGGGAGAGCCGGGGTGATCGGCCATGGGTAGGCAACGCACCCCGATCGGGACCTTCGGCGAGATCTCGTACATGCGGGCCGGCAGGAAGGTCCGCGCCCGCACCCGCTACCGCGACGACGACGGCCGGATCCGTCGCGTCCAGGCGACCGGGGCCAGCGAGGCGGACGCCGCCCGCCGCCTCAAGACCGCGCTCGCCCAGCGGCAGAGTCGCCGCGCGTACGGCGAGCTCTCCCCGGACAGCTCGTTCACCGCCTTGGTGAAGGTCTGGCTGGAGGACCTCGACCTCGACGGTGAGCTGGCGCGCAGCACCCGCGACCTCTACGAGCGCGACATGCGCACCATCGTCCTACCCGCCTTCGAGCACCTCCTGCTCCGTGAGATCACGGTCAGCCGAGTGGACCGGTTCCTGCGCCATCTGGCGGCCAACCGCAGCTACGCGATGGCCAAGCACGCCCGCACGGTCCTGAGCCTGGCCCTGAGACTCGCGGTCCGCTACGACGCGCTGCCGCGCAACCCGGTCCGCGAGACCAAGCGGCTCCGCAAGCCGCCCACGAAGGTGAAGGCGCTCTCGGTGGCCGACATCGCCGCCGTACGTGAGGCCGTCCGCGCCTGGCGCCGCGACGACGGGCTACCGGGCCCGAAGCCGGATGGACAACTCGAGCAGATCGTCGAGGTGATGCTCGGCAGCTCGGCGCGCATCGGCGAGGTCCTCGCGTTGCGCAAGTGCGACGTCGACGTCACCTGCAGGCCGGCGCGGCTGCGGATCTGCGGCACCATCGTCTCCCCGAAGGGCGTGGTGACCTATCGCCAGGAGCACCCGAAGACGTCCTCGTCGGTGCGCACGGTCGCGGTGCCGAGCTTCGCAGCCGAGGCCCTGCGGCACCGGCTGGTCGCGGTGGCGGGGGAGCCCGAGGAAGCGCTGCTGTTCGCCAGCCGCAACGGCACGCCGCTGACCACGAACAACGTCCGCCGCCGACTCCGGGCGGCACTGGCCGATGCGCAGGTCGAAGGAGTGACCCCGCACGCGTTCCGTCGGACGGTCGCGACCGTCCTCAGTCGGGACGGCTCCACCGAGCTGGCGGCAGAGATGCTCGGGCACTCCTCGGTCGAGATCACCAAGGCCCACTACATCGAGGTCGACGGCATCGTTGACCCCGCCACTGCGGACTTGCTGGAGTCCCTGGCGCCTCAGGCGGACGGGTGAGTGGTCACCGGTCCCGCACCGGGTGCGGGACCGTAGTCACCCTCGGCCTAGCCCCCGGTCCCGCGTCCGACGCGGAACCGTAGCCTCCGGCTGTGCGCCCGGCGCACAGCCGCGTGCTCCACCGATGAGGGGTCGGCCCGAGTCGGATCGTCATGGTGTGGTCCCAGGTGCGCTTGCGGTCGGGGTCAAGTCCTTGGTCGTGGTGTATGACGGTGATTCGTCGTTGATGGTGGTTAGGCGCT
>NZ_BAABKN010000041.1:0-28130 GCF_039543845.1 Nocardioides endophyticus
AACAGATCCTCAGCAGCCTCGGACGACTTATGCAGCGGATCTCAAATCCGGGTCACTAGGAGCTAGGTGCGCCATTGCTGCCAGGCGCCAATTCTGCAGCAGTCCTAGGGCTCGCTGGCCAGGTCATTGGCGGTGCTAAGACACACGTGGCCGATACGCGGCCGGTCGCCAGGCTGATCGCCAATTCGGCCAATGGTGAAGACCTCCGTTCCTACACTCGGCGCATGGTGGCATGGCGCTCGGTGAGCGCAACCTGTCGCTGAAGTCCTCGAGCGGATCGTCACGGCGATCACGTCCCGTTGCTTGACCTGCTGCGGCGAGGCTCGCGGAATCGCGGTCGGCTGGGAACGCCTACGGTTGCACCGGTAGGGCGTCGCCCGGGCCGTGGTGGTGGCCGTCGGATGATTGATCCGGTGGATGAGAGGACCGTGCGATGAGTATCCGCGTAGCCGACAGGAAGCTGCTGTGGGGCCGCTCGCGCAATCAGTGTGCGTTTCCCGACTGCTCCCAACTGCTGACCGTCGACCTTCACGATCCTGAGTCGGAGGTGCTTGGTGAGGCTGGCGTCGTGCTCGGGGAAGAGGCGCACATCCGGTCCAGCCAAGACGGTGGCCCGCGCCACGACGGCGAGTACCCGCCGAAGCGCCTGGACGCCTATGCCAATTTGATCTTGTTGTGTCCGACACACCACACCCTCGTCGACAAGGACGGAGGTCGCGGCTTCACCGTCGAGGACCTGGAGAAGATGCGGTCGAATCATGAGGGAGCACTGCAGCAGCTGGAGAGTGCTGCGGCTGAGCGGCAGCGCGTTGCGGACGAGCGGCTGGCCGCGGCGATCCAGGTCTGGGAAGCGAAGGCGATGCTCGATGAGTGGCAGAACCTTACGTGGTCATTGAACACGCCAGTCCCGTACATCAGGGAGCCGCTCCGGGACGGGCTCTTCGAGCTGGGGGAGTGGCTGCTTGCCCGGGACTGGCCGCAGACTTCGCCGCACGTGCGCGAGGCATTCGATCGATTCCTCGACGTCGTGCGGGTCTTGACCGCTCACGTGGCTCAGTCATTCGTCCGAGTGGGCGAGTCCAATCGGTGGCAGCTTGAGCGGGAGTACAAGAAGCTCGACTCATGGAATCCGCCATTGTACGAGGAGCTGATCGCTGAGCACCGGGTCCAGTGCACGATGACGTACTTCCTCGCGATCGAGCTGACGCGCGCCGCGAACCGAATCATTACCGCGGTGCGGGAGGAAGTTGACCCGCTGTACCGCTTCGACGAAGGAGTCCTCCTCCTCCGCGAGGGCGACGGCATCTTCGAGCACAACATCGTGCGCATCGAGTACCGAGATCGCGACTGGGGCGACCCCTTCCCGCCGCTCTCGCTGCAGATCCTGCGTACCGCCGTCGCGGAGAAGGCTGCAGAAGACGGTATCGACGCCGACGAGGTCAGCCCTTACCGCCTATTCGATCTGTAGTGCACAAGCCCGTCGCGACGCGACCGGCCGCACTCGGACTGCCGGGTCTGCGCTACCTCGGAGAGGTCTGATGCGGATTAGCACCCGATCCTTCTGTCCCCGATCATGTGGGCTATGCGCCGCCTCGCTCTTATCCTCGTCCTCGCCTTTGCAGGCGCGTTGCTCGTCGCGCCCGCAGCCGACGCCGCCACGCCCGGCAAGTTCTCGAACTGCACCAAGCTGCAGAAGAGGTACCCGCACGGCGTCGCCAAGTCCCGTCCCGCCGCCGCGAAGCAGTACCGCCTGGGCAACTACAAGCCCACCGTGAAGCCTGCGGTCTACGCGCTGAACAAGCGCAACCTGGACCGGGACAAGGACGGCACGGCCTGCGAGGTCACCCGGCCCAAGACCAAGCCGACCCCGACGGCACCCACAGCGCCGAAGCCGATGATGATCGACGCCCCCCTCGACATCGACGCCATCGTCTACGACAAGTACCAGGGCACGACCGTCACTTATCTCAAAGCCCGCGCCTGCCTGTTCAGCACTGAGGTCCGCACGACCTGCTCGTCCCAGTTGACGGACGCGGCGGGGACCGTGATCCCGACGTCCTCCAACCCGGGCGACGGCCTCGCCTCGGCACTCGCGCTCACGCCCGGCGCGGCGTACACGCTGGTTGTGTCGACCAGCCAGCCCGCCCACTGGTCCTGCTCCATGTACAACCCGGACGGCTGCAGTTGGATCACCGCGACGCAGTACACCTACCGGTGGACGTTCACGTACCAGAACGTCGAGAACCAGATCATCCCGCAGGCCGAAGTGACCTACTGATGACCGACCGGCCGTAGAGGTCAGCGACGCTGGTTGATCGCCCGCACCACGAGCGCCACGAAGGGCAGCGTGAGCAGCACCGAGTACATCAGCGCCTCAGGGTCCTGCAGCCCGACCACCGAGTTCGCCTGGAGGTAGACGTACACGGCCAGGAGTTGACCCGGCGATAGGCGAGCCAGGAAGGTCCAGACCTGGGCACCAACCGGCTTTGAGGCCACCACCCCAGCGGCGGAGATCGTCGCGGTCTCGGTGATAGACGCGTGGTCGCTGCCGTGGATCTGCGTAGAGGCGATGACACTGAGCGTTCCCTCGCCGGAGAAACCCGGGCCGAACATTCTGGTTGCGAGGTTCAGATACGCCGCGGCTCCGATCGGAGGGTGCGGCTGCTCAGTCATGCTCAGACAATAGTGCGCTGTACGCCGCGCGGCGGGAGCCGACTCCGCTGCTCGGCCGTCGCGTCCCGGCAGAGGTCGTCCACCAGCGCATCACCGAGGTGCAGGCTATGCGGCACACCTGGACGAAGCGGAAGGCGCCGGAGCTGGTGCCTGGTCTCGTCGCCGAGGACGCCCGCTTGGTTGGCCGCCTGCGCTCGAAGGCCGCCGAGCTGTCGACTGACCTCGCCGAAGCCGAAGGCGTCCGCGCGTCCCTCGACCACATCCGTGCTCGGGAGGTCAAGGTTCCCCGCCCGACTCCGCTGTTCGAGGTCCAGAAGATCCTCGCCGCGCTGGAGAACGCCCTCCAGCGTGCCGTTTCCGCGGATCAGGTGCCCGCCGTCGACACCTTCGGCGGCATCCCGTTGAACCTCGACGACATCGACCTCCGGACCGACTGAGAAGCCGGCATCCCTACCAGCACAGAGAGGAGGTGATCTCCATGGCAGTTATCCCGCAGGGGCAGCGCGGCAAGCTCGCGCCCGCCGTCGTGAGGACGCTGACGACCGCCGACAAGGTCTTCGTGCTTTCGCTCCCGACCAGCGGCACCATCGCCGGCGCCGAGCGCACGCGGCTCACGCTCGTTCGCGATGCGGCCAACGGCGTCGACAGCCGCATCTACGCCGCGGACGTCGCACGGCTCGCCCAGTATCGCGGGCGGCCCTCCGGAATCACTCCGGAGGGCCGTTCGCGGTGCGACCATGGCGGCCACGACAAGTCGGACGAAGCCCTACTCATCTGGAGGTGCTCGATGGCGGATCACGTTGCGGCGACCGAGGCGGCCGTCCGCTTTCGCGCGGCGATGGCGAGAGCGATCGGCGCCGGCGAGTTGGAGTCTCGCCAGCTTGATGGGTTCCCGCGCGGAGCTTGCGGCGACTCTTCCAAACTGCTGGGTCAGTACCTGAAGGACGCTGGCCTGGGTGTGTGGAACTACCGCTCGGGCATCGATGAGACAGGTCAGACGCACGCCTGGATTGAGCAGGACGGCTGGATCATCGACATCACTGCTCCTCAGTTCGACGACGTCTCTGAGGACGTGGTTTCGACGGACGACGACTCTTGGTTTCGGCGCTTCACGCGGATGGCCTCCTATCCGTACGCCGACCTCTCGGCTGATGGGTTCGCCATGCCGGCCCTGATCCGGGACTATCACCGCCTTCGCGAAGCCGCCGACGCCGCGGAGGATCCTGCGAACTAACTGGGCGCGGAAGCAGCCGCCGAACGTCGGCCGCCGCGCCGCCAAACCCACCTCGGAAGGAGGTGCTTCGGCATGACCGTGTCTCACCACGAGGTCGCACCCATGACCTCCGCGCGACCTCAGAGCCCGATCTTCGGGCCGTGCCTGCAAGCCCGCACGGAGGCGGCGCACGGCCGTCTGAAGGCCGCCGCCGGCTTCCACACGACCTGCCGAGGGAGCGTCTACACCCGCCCAGGCGCAGAGCCGGTTCGTTGCGGCTGTCCGTGCCATCGTCCGAAGGACGTCGATGTGGTCGAGGTCGTGCGTCTGGCCCGGGCGGAAGCGCCAGCTTGCCGCCGGCATAGACCTGGACGCCCTGACGTCGCGCGGAGCGCCGCGCACGAAGTGCGCCAACGGCCACGACGTGACGTCGGAGAACACCAACCCGTCGGGCGACTGCCGTACTTGAAAGAGAGAGTCCGGCGCGCAGCAGGGCCAGGCGCCGAGAGCGTCGGGGGCTCTAGGTCGACAATCCGACGGCACGCATCAGCCGCCGTGAGTTCGCAGCGGCCAGGACGGCGCCTGCGGGGGTATGGCGGAAGCCGACCCGTGGCTGGTCCCACCACTCGATGAGCGCGCGGGTAGTCGGTCGAGAGTCAATCTCTGCCAGAAGGGCGCTCATCGCTGCCGGATCCGTTGTTCCGTACCCCGTGGGTTTCGCGGCTTCGAGGAAGGCGTCAAAGCTGCTGACGACATGCGGGTGGCTCTCGGCAAGTGCGCGGACGCTGGAATCGTTGCTGACTGGTATCCGGAGGAATCCATCGCGCAGCTCGTGCTCCTCCATCCGAGCTTTCACACCCTGCTGGTTCGCTTGGGCGTAGTAGGCGATCACGTTCTCCGATGTGTTTTCGACCCCGGGACAGACGTAGCCCTTGAAGAGGTTCGCCAGCACTTGCTTCGCAGGGTGGAACGTCTCCAGTCGCGCTATCCGCACTAGTCCTAGTGAGTCCAGGTGCTCGATCCAATCCTCGTCCTCAGGCAGCGGAAGGTCGACGATGGCGGTTGCAAACTTCTCGAACTGGTCGAGGCCGGCGCCGATGGCTCCGCCAGTCGGTGACTCCAGTAGGAAGTACCGAACCGCTGTGAGGCCCGCAAGAGCGGCATCGTCCACAAGGTCGACGACTTCGACGGCGCGGTCGACGGCTGCACGCTTCTTGCGATCGTCTTCATGCGCTCGCCTTGAGAGCAGTTCGGCTAGGCGGTCATAGTCCGAGTCACGACCGGACGCAGCCGCGCTTCGTTGTGCCTTCTTGATCAGAATCTGAAATGCAGGCTCCGAGAAGGCAGCCAGCGAGTGCTCTTGGTCCAAGACCTCGACTAGCTTGCGGTCGAAGGCGTCGATCCTTTTGGTGGCTTCCGCGAGTGCGCCGGCGGTGAACGAGGCGACAACGTCTTGCGCGACGAGGCGGGCAATCTCTATCGCCTCGGCCGGGGTGACGCCCAGGTAGACGTCACCATCGATCTGGAGCTGCTGAGCTCCCTCGCCCGCCCTCTGGGTGCTTCTATTCGGGCGGTCGGCCATAGCTGTCTCCACCGATCTGGGTCTGCGAAGCGTTGTCGCCTGCGCGCTGCTTCTGCCGCCGCGACTTGTTGACGACTCGCCAAGTAACTGCACTCCCCCCGGCGCCACCGACCACCAGTCCGACGAACAGAGTCCCAAGACCTTCAAACATCCAGTCCACGTCGTGTGCTCCCGACCGTCTACCGCGGCCTGGGACGCGGGGCCGCTGGCGGAGTTGGACGCGCTGGGTGATCACGGCGCTCAGGCGGTCGAGTCGTTGGCGGGAGGGTCGGCGGCCGACTTGGCGGCGGCGTGGGTGCCGGGGGGGGGTTCGTCACTGGGTTCCTTAACGTCCGCGTAGGTCAAGCAGCAGTGCCACGACCTCGACCACGAATAGCACGACGGCGCCGCAGTACCACCAGACCAGATCATCGACCTTTGGCTTGTTGATGCCGTACTGAGCGTTCATCTGTTCGGCGAGGTGCTTTACCAGATCGTCCGTTGTCGCTCCGGGCACGTCCGCAGCCTTGATGATCATTGATGGGTTCTGCCCGAACTCGACTTTGCGTGGCCACAGGACAACGACCGTGACTGTCGAGAGGGCGCAGAACGCGCCGACGGCTGCGACCGTGAACGGACTGATCTCTCGTCCGTCGCGGATTGCCAAGCCCCCGAGGATGCTGGCTAGCGTTCCCCCTATGCCGAGAAGCGTGACGGACCGGTCCCGCAACGACGAGAGATCGGCAGACTGTCGCGAAAGCTCACGTCGTGCTTCCTCCAGCGCGAGGTCGTACTTGCCTGCCACGTCGCAATCGTCACTCAGTTCGGACGCGTAGCGACGCAGGCGCGCGGGCTAGGGTCCCGCGTGCGCGGAGGTCGTACGGGGATGATGCACCCATGAGCGACAATCTCGATCTTCTTGCCGCGTTGGAGACCGACATCGTCAATGACTCGCCGGTCGCGCCAACGCTTCGCCGTTGCATTCTCCTCGGAGGTCGCGCAGGTTCTTCCGAGCTGCGGGACTGGGCGAGCCAGGAGCTTCACGGCCATAAGGACGATGCTTCGCTTCCCGACTACCGGCGAGTGCCCGCGCCCATCTACATCAACGCGACGGTCGGGCGTACCTGGCGAACCGGCCAACTCATCAGTCCGAGCGTCATTCCGGAGTGGGCGCGAGAGACGTTTGCGAACGGACCAACCTTCTTCGAGGGCATCGGCCAGATCGAGGCGATGGCGAACGCCGCGATGGTCGATGGTGGGTCCCAGCACATGACGCACAAGTTTGCGATGGACGTCTGCGCCGCCTTAGATATGGGGCAGCCGTTCCAGGAGACGACGGCCCTGTACTGGCAAGTGTCGTCAGCCTCGCTCACGGGCATTGTTGAGCACGTGAGGACGACGCTGGCCGAGCTGGTCGGCGCGATCCGGTCTCAGACGCCGGTTGGGCAGTTGCTGCCGAAGGGAGACGTGGCCTCCGAAGCTGTCCGCATGATCATCACGTCCAGTTCGCGCAGCAGCAGGAGCTGAAGCGCTAGCCGATACGGGCCAAGGCCATGTGTGCCTGGACGGCTATTGGGCTTGATCGCACGCGGGGCAGCGATCCGCGAGTTCCGACCAGACCTCATCGACTACCTTCGCGTCCTGACTGATGATCTCCCCGCACGAGGTCTCCGTCTCTTCATACTCCGCAACGCGATGCCGGAGCCACAGACCGTTGAGGGGGTCCGTTCCCGTGACACGTGGACCTATCGCGGGAGGGACCCAGAGTTGCTCGATCACTCGATACTTCATCGTGCTCCAATGCGGTGCAATCGTTGCGGCAACTAGAGCGTAAGGGTTGCGCCGACAAGGGCAACCGTCGCGACCGCCAACACGATCGTGGCCAAGACGAGAGCTTTGGTCCAGTTGCGTAACGACTGTGCCGTCTGTTCGGCGGAGGCGGCGATACCGTTGCTCGTCTTGGCGAGACCAAGCATGGCTTCGGAGTGCAGGTCGTCTTTCACTCGCCGGACGAGGTCATAGATGAATGCCTCGGTGGCGCGCGACTCTTGCAGAATCTCTCGCATCACCTCGCGAGCGACGTCGGTCTCTGCGGATGCGAACGCGGCGAGAGCGCGCGATCGATGCTCGCCGAGCATCGTCAAGATCGCATAGGCCTCAGTCATGTCCTTCGTGCGAAGGGACTCCTCCAGTCGGCCATAGTCCTCAGGAGATAGCCGAGCCACGAACTCTTCGCTTGCCATGCCGGCCACTCTTGCATCGAACGCGGTGTGCAGTGCAGATATCCCGTATCGATCAGGCTCGGCGCTTGAATGCTCGTGCCGCCGCCAAGACCTCGACGTCCGTCCTGCGGAACCACCGCCGTCCGCCCAGCTCGGTTGACGGGATCCGCCCGTTGAGGGCCCGCTTCGACACCGCCGGCACGCTCACACCTAGAACCAGCGCCGTCGTTTCCATCGACAGCCACACCTGCCCGTCCTGAGGCGCGCCCCCGTCCGGAGACCCTGGGACCTCGCCGTCGATGGTGAAGGAGATCCCCGCCTGAGGAGAGGTGACCTGGCCGGCGACCGCATGAGTGCCTCGACCTGCTGCTCGCTCTGAACGCCGGCCTTCGGTTGCAGAGTGCAGTGCGTCTTAGGGCGGATAGCCGCGACGGCGTACTACCGTTGCGGCTGCCAGGGTCGGAGGTCCGTCACGATGGGCGGAGCGCTCCGGAGCAACACAAGGCCTGTGCCGAATGGGAGCATGCGGATGCGCTCGGGCGGCATGATGTGCCGCTGCCTCGTCGATCGCTGGATCGACCGGGTGCCGTAGTCGCTGATGGTGATCGAGTCGCTGGGCTCGTCTCGCTCTCCGATGAGCACCGAGAGTTCCTGAAGGTCCTTGGACGCGGAGGCGCCGCCGAGGACCACCTTCGCGATGGAGGCGTCCCAGATAGCGCTGGCGGCGTGCTCGCCCCACCCGCTGCGCGCCTGCGACAGCGACTGAAGCACTGCCATCGTCGTGATGCCTGTGCCGCCGCCTTCGGCCATCAGGATCGGTAGCGATGGAAGGGGCGCCAAGTTTCCGATCTCGTCCAGCGCGAGCAGCACGGGTGGGTCAAGCCTCGTGGCCGGCGCGCCGGCTGCGAGGTGTCGGGCGGTCTCGGTCAGGTCTTCCACGAACGCGGCCACGAGCGGCCAGGCAGCACCCGCGCCGGCACCAGTCGCGAGCAGGTAGAGCGTGCCGTTGTTCGTCAAGAAGTCTGTGGGATCGAACTCTTCGCCGGGCGCTGGGCTTACAGCCTCGAGTACCCGCGGGTCGGCGAGGCAGGCCATGGCTTGTGAGACTGCCATCCAGATCGAATCCCGGGTGCGGGGGTCGGAAGTGATCATGCTGGTGAGGGAGTCGGCCCACCCCGGCGCTGCACTCGGGTCGCTCGAGAGGATGCCGACGGCGTCCATCGCCGCGTTCGCCGACAGGGACCACTCGTACAGCATTCGGGTCGGCAGGTGGTCGAGGGCGGCGGCATGCAGGAGCGCCTGCAGTACGGCGCGGGCGCGTCCCTCCCAGAAGCTGCCTGACTCGGTGCCGCCTGAGGACAGCCCGGTTGATGACGCCAGACCTGTAGCTCGGACCATGGCAGTCAGCGGATCCTCGCAGCCACGAATCGGAGACCAGCGGACGCCGGCGCTGTGGACGACGTTGAGGCCGGCGGTGAGGCGTTGTGGGTCGAAGACCGCGACGGGTCCGCGTGCGTGTCGGGCTCGCATGGTTGCGGCGATGTTGTCGGGTCGGGTGGAGGTGGTGACGACGGCGCCCGGCGCGTCGAGGATCGCGTTGATGACCAGGTGCAGTCCCTTGCCGGAGCGGGGTGGGCCGATGACGAGGATCGAGTCTTCGACCGACGCCCAGATCCCGCGGCCGTGACTCTTGCCCAGGAGGTAGCCCACGTCGGCGGCTCGGGGATGGGTGAGGGAGGGTCGCAGGGTTCTCGCCCGTCGCAGGAGTGCCTTCTCGGATGCGACGGCGTCGATGTCCCGCGCGGTTGCGGTGCCTCGAATGCGGCGGGGGTCGTGAGCGGATCGGTGTTGTGCGCGGGCAACAACGAGCCATGTGGCCCACAGAGCTGCGGCGAGAATTGCGACGAGGAACAGCACTACGCCCCAGTACGCGGACATCGAGAGACCGCGTGCACCAAGCGCCGCGTCCGGGGAATCGGGCTGCGTCAGGACACGCAGGCCCGATGTTGCGCTCCCCGTGGGGCGCTCCGACCCGGAGATCAGGGCCGCGATGGAGCCGGCCCCCCGCAGTAGAAGCGCCATCACGACTGCTGCGCAGATGACCACGAGCGCCGCGTTGGTCAGCTCGTCGTCGACCGAGTGGGCACGAGGATTCATGTGGGCTGTTCGACCGTGACGATGATCTGGGATGTCATGCCGAGCAGCACGAGACCATGACGGTGAGCAGCTGCGAGCGCGGGCGGGAGATGTACGGCGGTCTGTCCGTTGGCGTCGGCTGGCCGGCGCGCGACGACGAATGCGAGGGCGACCTCCTCGCCGGGCGTGAAGCCGGTGCCGTGGAGGCCGGGCATCGGGAGGGCCGCCCCGGGTTCCGAGATGTCGACGGTGGATTCGGCCTGGGGTGGAGTCGCGATATCGGTGTACGTCGTGCCGTCGCTCTCGCGAACCTGGACCCGGACGGCGGTCCCCAGACTCGTGGTGACCTCGTCGAGGGCAGAAGAGAGGTCGTTGCGAGTCAACGGCCGGTCGGCGGCGAAGGGTTTGCCGTCGATGTCGATGTGCAGGTGGCCGTCCGCATCGACGTCGACGTGCGCTGTGGCCAGCACGGCAGGGATCCTCATAGCCCGATTCCCGACTCGTCCCGGCGTACGCCATTGACGACAGGACTGGCTGCGGCCCAGTGGCTGAGTGCCTCGCGGTCGAGGGCGGGTGGGTTGCCGTCGCCGACCTGCTGGGTGTCGAGTCGGTGGAGGATTCCGAGCGCGACCTTGCGCACCCTGTCCGCGGTCGACTGAACGACCTCAGATGGCGTCTTGCCGGGAACGCTGGCGGCCCAGGTCGAAACGTACGGAACGGTGTAGGAGGCGGTGTCGAGCCCGTGAGCGGCGCCGACCATGAGTGCGACCGATTCGGCTTCGACCTCGGCGATTCCGCGGTGCAGGCTGGCGTCCGCCGCAACCTCGGTAGGCAGGGTTCCGACCGTCGGCGCGTGGAGCAGGACGTGGCCGAGCTCGTGGGCAAGCGTCTTGGCCTGGGCGGCGTCATCCATGTCCATGCGGACGGAGACTTCGCGCGTGAGGAAGTCGGTCAGCCCGTTGGCCCCGCCGATGGCCGCGGCCGAGGAGACCAACCGGAGTTCGAAGCCGTGATCCGTGATCTGGTCCGCGAGGCCGTCCCAGAGCCCTGCGGGCGCCTGGCCTTGCAGCAGGGTCGGGTGGAGGAGTTCGGGGACCGGGTCACCGGCGGTCTGGGAGACGTCCCAGACATGGGTGGGCTTGAGGCCGATGAGCATCGATTTCACGACTTCGCCGGGCGAGGGTTTCTCGCCTCGGACGAGGCGACGCCATGAGGCGGCGTCGGCAGGGTTCCGGGAGGCGAGCCGGGCGGTGACCGGAGCCAGGATGCCGTAGCCGGATTGGCCCTTCTCGACGTGTCGGCCGAGGGAGAGCCACTGATGGAAGCCGGCGACGTACGTCGGTGTCGGTCCGGGCACGCGACCCTCCTTATACGCAGCGAAGTGCTGGGCTGCGATCAGAACGGAGTTCCCAAAGCTGCGCCCGCGGAATCGTGCGGCGAAGGTCAACGCCCGCGTCCAGTCCTCGCCGCTCACGAGCGCGGCGACCGACTCCGTGAGTCGCTGCTGCAGCGCCTCGAGCTTGGCCTCGCGGGCCACACGAGACCGCACGTGGGTGTTCATGGCGTGTGGCCAATCTCTAGGAGCCCAGGTTCGATCGGCCGTCCATGCGCCTCGATCTGTGTTTGTGCAGGTGGCGTCGGTTCAGGCCCCCCAGAAGCTTAATTGACGCACTGTCAGCGTGGCTGACGGTTTCGCGGTGGAGTCGACGCATGATCGCCTCGCTTGAAGATGGTGACTGATGGGCTTGGTGGCGTTGCCGGGTGGCAGCGCTGCTGATCCGGCACTGATAGGTGCGCAGGCCGCCGCGGACTTCGAGCAGGAGCTCGTTGACCAGTACGCGCTGGCGATGTCCGCGGCAGGTCTGACTGACCGCCACATCGGATCGACCAGGGCGATCGTCATCGAGTTCGCTCGTTCGCTGTCGAGGCCGCTGTGGGAGGTAACCTGCGCCGACGCAGACGCCTTCTTGGCCCAGCAGCGCCGGCGGGGACTCAGCGTGTCGACCCGCGCAGGCAAGGCGGGTGCGCTGGCGGGCTTCTACGAGTTCGTGATCGCCCGCTACGAGGGCACGATCCGCCGCGCGACCGGCGTCTTGGTCGAGCAGCCGATCGATGAGTTCAATCGCCAGTCCGGGGCATCGCTGGGCAAGGTCCGCGTGCCGCCCTCGGACGAGGAGATCGACTCGCTGTTCACCGCCTGGCGCGGGACGGTCACGCAGGCGCGCAAGTACCTCCCGGCGGCCCGCGACTACTTCGCTGCCTCGCTGTGGCGCCGACTCGGGCTGCGTATCAACGAGACCGTCATGCTCGACATCCGCGACTGGCGCCCCGATCTGGGCGAGTTCGGCAAGCTCCACGTCCGCCACGGCAAGGGCTCCCGCGGCCGCGGACCCAAGCCACGGCTGGTGCCAGCGATCAACGGCGCGAACCAGTTGATCGACTGGTGGCTGGCCGAGGTCCGCCCCCAGTACGGTCATGACTGGGCTGACCCGGACGCGCCGCTGTTTCCGTCCGAGCGGTTCGACCGCGACTTGGACCGGTGCGGACGTGTCGGCGCGAACGCGCTGCGCCGCGCCCTGGGAATCCAGGTCGACCTGTGGCTCCCGGCGTGGTCGGGGCGGATGACGCCACACGTGCTGCGGCACTACTGCGCCTCGTCGCTGTACGTGGCCGGCATGGACATCAAGGCGCTCCAAGAGCTCCTTGGCCACCAGTGGCTGGCGACGACCTCGGGCTACCTCCATGTCCGCAGTGACCACATCGAACGCGCATGGAACAGCGCGAACGACCGCATCGAGGCCCGCCTGGGCATCCGTACCGACTGACGCGACCGACGAATCGAAGGAGAGGATCCAGATGCAGTGGAGCTTGCGGCTCCGGGCCGCTGAACGAGGGATCTGGAAGTCCGCAGAGCTGCGCAGGATGCTGGCACATGCCGGGCTTGAGATCTCTGCCGGGAAGATGTCGTCGTGGTGGGCCGGGATCCCGCCGACGATGCGCCTCGAGGAGCTCGACGTGCTGTGCGCCGTGCTCGAATGCACGCCGAACGACCTGATGACACCTGAGCCGGACAAGGTCGCCGCGCGCCGTCCCCGCAACACCGACGCAGCCAACGGCAACGACGGAGACGGGGATGGCGATCCGAACGGCAACGGCGGCACGCCACCGGCGGTCACACCGGGGCTTGGCAAGCCCCGCTCGACCCCACCGCTGTAGCCCGCACCCGCATCGCCCACGGAAGCGACGAGCACCGCATGCCCGCGCCCGGCCCCAACGCGGCGTTGCGGCTGCCGCCCAAGTGCAATCAGTGTCAGAGCAACCGCGTCGCGTGGACCAGCCCCAGGGTTGACTTCTGCTATCAGTGCCTGCCCGGCCGCCCGTTCACGGCTCCACCGTGCAACCGCTGCCGCGCCCGCACCGACTACTTCAGCCAGGGTCTGTGCAGCCGGTGCCATCCCCGCAGCCCCGAGCACATCGGATCCTGCAAGGGCTGCCTGGCCTGGGGCGTCTACCCCCGCCACAACTGGACCTGCTGGTCCTGCCGCTGGTGGCAGACCCACTACCCCAAGGGCACCTGCGCCTACTGCGGCCGAGCCAGCCACGTCAGCGACCGACAAGCCTGTCGCCTGTGCCTCGAGAATGCCCGACTCGAGCAGGGGCCCGCCCGTGCCCCCGACCTGGCCAGCGCTAACCAGGGAAGCCAGCAACTGTTCTTTGCCAACATGGTCTTCAGGCGGCGTACAACGCCGCTGCCCGACTATGTCACCTGGGATGGCCGATGGTCGAAGAAGAACAAGAACCAGCTGCCCTACCAACCCGGCACCAGCTTCGACGACCACGCGCTCGAACAGCTGACTCTGTTCAACATGGACCCCGACCCCGCGGTGCTGCGCCAACGCCTCCTGGTCGAGGACAGCGAACTGACCCGGTACTGCGCGGCCATCGTCGCCGACCACGCCCGCAGCTATGGCTGGAGTGTCAGGCAGCGCAATGCCGTGATCCAGTCCCTGCGGCTGCTGCAGATCCTGCGGCCTACTCCCATCGCCAAGGTCCGCGCCAGTGACGTCGTGGCGTTGCGCCGATACGACGGGACCATCACCTCCACCCTCGACGTCCTCGCGGAAGCCGGGCTCCTGATCGAGGACGTCCCGACCCGGGTTGAGCGGTACTTCAACGCCAAGTTCATCGAGTCCGGGGCCCTCCCGGACGCCATGCGCGAGCACTTCCAGCTGTGGCTTCAGATCATGCTCGGCGGATCCCGACACGCACCTCGCCAGTTGCCCCGCGAACCCGAGACAGTCGAGCTCCACATCCAAGGTCTCGCGCCTGTCGTGCAGACGTGGGTCGAACACGGGCGCCAGTCGTTCGCCGAGATCAGCAAGGACGACATCCTGGCCGCCCTCGCGGCCCTGCCCGCCGGCACCAGCCATCGCCACTTCGCGGAGAACGGTCTGAAGTCGCTGTTCAAGATCCTTAAAGGACGCCGACTCGTCTTCGCTAACCCCATGAAGGGCATCGACCTGACCCGCGTCGCCACAAACATTCCACTGCCGCTGGACCCCGCCCTGATCCGGGCCGAGCTGGACTCGCCGAACCCGGCCGTCGGGCTCGCTGTGGCTCTGGTGGCCTTCCACGGACTGACCGGCAAGCAGGTCCGCGAACTGCAGATGACCGACATCGTCGACGGTCGCCTCCACCTCGGCGGCCGCGACATCCCACTCGCCGCACCCGTCAGGACACGGCTGCGTGCCTGGCTCGACCACCGCAACCGAACCTGGCCGGCCACCGCGAACCCGCACCTGCTCATCAACCGACGCACCGCGCCGCGACTCGTCCCCGGCGGCCCGTCCTTTCCCTGGAAGGACAGCCGCGTCCGCCCGCGCGCCCTGCGCGAGGACCGCATCCTGCACGAGATCCACGCCACCGGCGGCGACGTACGCCGCATCTACGACCTCTTCGGACTCAGCGTCGAAGGCGCCACCCGCTACATGAAGACCGTCGAGCACCCCGACCTGAGGAACGAGAACCAGCCTGGCACCCGGCCATGACCGTGTCTTTACGTACCGCGTGGCGCAGCTCGAGAGTCGTCGCAACATCCTCACGCCACGGATAAGCAACCGCGGCGCGCACGATTCGGACACTCTGGCGCTGCTGACTTCGGTCACGGGCCGCAGCGTGGCGGCTCAGCGTCCCCGCATCCGTCCCCCGAACCGTCGAATGGCGCGGGGGACGTGGCGCCCCGAGCCGCGTTTACGCAGGTCAGGCAGCGTCCCCCCGAAACTTCAAGGAGATTCCGGAGCCGGTGGCTCACGTTGTGGAAGAGGAGTCCCGCAAGCGGATCCCGCTGCGGTCATGCCCGGCCATCATGGAACACTTTGGACAATGCCCACAGACCGCAGCTCTCGCCGAGTAGACGTCACGACGGTCGAACTCGTTGGTGGCACCGAGAAGGGCGACCTCGTGCTGGCCGACTACGACCCGAACTGGCCCGGTTGGTACGCCAGCCACGAACGTCGGGTCGCCACCGCCCTCGGTACAGCCGTCCAAATCGAACACATTGGGTCGACATCAGTGCCAGGGCTGGCAGCGAAGCCGATCCTCGATATCCTCGTCACCGTTGAGGACATCACGGCCGAAGAGGACTACCTCGACCAACTTTTGGACGCTGGCTACGAACTCCGCGTCCGCGAGCCCGGACACCGCATGGTGCGCACCCCGGCCCGCGATGTCCATGTGCACATCCACGAAGTCGGGGACCATGAGGCGCTGGATCTGTTGTCTTTTCGCGACCACCTGCGCTCGGAGCCAGGGGATCGCGACCTTTACGAGCGCACCAAGCGCGCCCTGATCGATCAGGACTGGGCGGACATGAACGCCTACGCCGGAGGCAAGACTGCGGTCATCGTCGAGATCATGGAACGCGCCCGGAAGTCGTAGCGTGCCCTGCTTGATATGCAGAGACCTGTCGCATCTCGCACCAACGGGCAAACGCGCGCCGTAGACGGATCGCCTCGTGGCACCGCGATCGCCACGGCACCCGGGTTGGGCCCGGGCAGCTGCTGCACTACTCCGACGCCGGCAGCCAGTACACCTCGATCCGGTTCACCGAGCACCTCGAGCTCGAGGGCGTCGCGCCATCAATCGGATCGGCTGGGGACGTCTACGACTGTGAGACTGCCACACGCCTCCTGGCGGCCTGACTCTTGCTTACGACTGACCCCGAAGTCTGGGTGTCCTGGCTGTTGATCTGTCGTCCGCCCGGGGGTGCACCACCCCTGGTGCTGGCCGGGCGGGCGTGACCTCATAGGAGCCTGATACAGCAGTCTCATCACAGTCCCGTCCACCCGACCGGCCAGCGTCACTCGCCCTGTCCCTTGGTCTGGTTGGAGCAAGTACTCATGAGCATGCAACAGGTCCCCGCGCACCGTCGAGTCATCATCGGTGTCGACACCCACAAGTACGTCCATGTCGCGTTCGCCATCGACGAACTCGGTGCCGCCTTGACGAGCCGGTCGTTCGTCGCTGACTCCGGCGGTTACAGCGAGCTGATCGACTGGGCCGTGGCGTTCGGCGGCAAACTCACCTTCGGCATCGAAGGGACCGGCTCCTACGGTGCCGGACTGGCCAGCGCCGTACGTCGCCGCGACATCGGCACGATCGAGGTCGTTCGCACCGACCGACGAGACCGACGGCTGCGAGGCAAGTCCGACACCATCGACGCCGAGAACGCCGCCCGAGCCGTTCTCGCCGGCCAGGCCACCGCGATCCCGAAGACCGCTGATGGGGCCGTCGAGATGATCCGCCACGTCAAGGTCGCCAAGGACATCGCGGTCAAGGCCCGGACCGCAGCGATGATCAGCCTCAAGCAGGTCATCGTCAACGCTCCACCCGAACTGCGCGAGGAGCTGCAGCCGCTGTCGAAGATGGCGCTGATCAACCGGTGCGCAGCACTGCGCCCCGGCCAGGTCACGACGATCCTGGCGTCCTCGAAGTACACCCTGCGCGCGATCGCACGACGCTGGCAGCACCTCAACGAAGAGATCCTCGGCCACGAGAAGGTCCTGACCCAACTCACAACTCAGGCCGCACCGGACCTGACAGCGGCATTCGCCGTCGGCCCCGACACCGCGGCCGAGATGCTCATCGTCGCCGGCGACAACCCCGAGCGGATCCGCTCCGAACCCGCCTTCGCCAAGCTCTGCGGCGTCGCACCAATCCCAGCCTCATCGGGGATGACAACCCGTCACCGGCTCAACCGTGGCGGACATCGCCAAGCCAACGCCGCGCTCTACCGCGTCGTGATCGTCCGGATGCAGCACCACGAACCGACCAAGGCATACGTCGTCAGACGCACCGCCGAAGGCAAGACTAAAGCCGAGATCATCCGCTGCCTCAAACGCCTCCTCGCCCGCGAGCTCTGGGCCGCAATGCAACCCCTACGCGACGCCCGACGAGCCCTCCCCGAGGCCGCTTGACGGATATAGGAGCGTCAACACGCTGATGGTGTGTGCGTGATCGGGCCCGACAAGACCGAGTGCGTGCGCACCACGGTCATCCACGCCGGACCGCTGCGGACCATCGGCGACGTCGAGTTTGCCACCGCAGGCTGGCTCGACTGGTACAACAACCGGCGCCTCCACGGCACCCTTGGCATGATCAGCCCCATCGAATACGAGAACGCCCACTACGCGGCCCTCAACCGAGAGCCGCCCACCGTATGAGAGCGGCAAAGAACCCGTCACGGCTCACTCCACGAGCGAGCCGATCAAAGACCCGTTAGGTCGAACCGCTGACTGCCTGCCTTGCGCGGTAGCCGATTGCGCGCGAGGCGCGACGATGCCCGCAGCATCCATGGTTTTAGCAGGTCCCGACCCGCCGCGGTCCCGGCAAATCCCAACGCATGGCTGTGGCCGCCACGTTCGCGGACGTGACGCTGCACGGGGTGGGGAACGTGATGGTCTCAACGTCGTCCCAGGTCATGCCCAGCAGGGTCGAGTCACCCGAAACCCCCTGCCGATCGGGCGTCAGCCGCAACATCGCCGGCGAACCGTTGACCGTGACGTTCCAGGTGCCGGATAGATGCGACCGGTCGGGCGCAGAAACGGCAGAAGGGAGAACAGGGGACTACGGAGATGCAGACTCGCGAACTGTAGGTGAGGGCGCCGACGGCTTGGTCGCCCAGCGTGGGAGCTGAGGCTCGGGCATGTACCTCCCTGACAGAGTGTTGTGGGCACCGTCATTGTCTGCACCCAGGTCGATACCCAGTGCGATGTCGTAGTCGCTCAGCGTCCGCTGCTCGACCGCGGGTTCGGCGTCGGGTTCGCGGACCGGGCGCAGGGCGCTGATGCGGGTTCGGCGCAGCACCTTGGCGGCCCTCGAAGTGGTCGGGATCGGTGATGGTCTGGTGCCAGACCCAGACCCGGGCATGGTCTAGACCGCAAACATGTAAGCACTCGACAGTCCGCCACCTGACCGCGACAGTTCGAGCATGACACATACCAGTCGCTTGACTTCGATCACGGCAACGACGACGACGCTTCTCCTCCTTGCCGTTTCGCCTGCGGCGGGCTCCGCCCTGAGCAAGGATCCGAACCCCGGTTCTGCGCCTGACCAGGGCATCTATGGCCAGGGCGCGATCACTGTTACCCGCGATGGCTGGATTCACTACAAGTCGGAGTTGCGAGCGCTTGGAAAGCGCGCCCAGACGGTTGCTGTCATCGGTAGCAGGGAGGCAGACGGCTCCTGCACGTCGAGCGGCTCCGACAGCGGTGTCGGGAGTGTCGCGACGACCACTATCACCGTGAGGGAAGAGGTAGCTTTCAACCCGGCGACGTGCCAGTCGGAATATCTCGTTGCCGATCTGACGCCGGCGGACGGCGCCATCTACGCTGAAGCTGCTCCCCCCTCAGCGGAAACTCAAGCACTGGGTCAAGAGACGAAGGGTGGCGAAGTGCAAGCGGCTTTGGCCACGTACACGCGGTGGTACAAGACGATCTGGGAAGACCCAATTCAGATCGACATCACGTCGGAAACCGTCGCTCAACGATGGAACTCAAGCTCTCGACTCGCTGCCCAGCATAAGTCGTACGGGTTCAACGGCTGCGTCCCTGGCGGTTACTGTCCCGATCGGACGTACATTGATTCAAGCGCCAACTACTTTGGAACCTACTCCAATAGGTTCGAGTATTCTGGGGTGTCGTCAATGCACAACAGCACCTTCTCCCAGTGGGTGAGGGCAGTCCTCGGGCCGGCGGGTTGGGCGGCGTGCGGTTGGACCTCAAGTAACAGGGCAGACTTCTCCCACAACCTCCAGGTCGTTGGCTACAAGACAACCGGCAATTGGGAGAGCCACTGGAGTGACCATAAGAGTGGCGCTTGCACCAACCTTGTCCACCATGACGAGAAAACCGGCGCTTCCTGGCCATTCTAGGCGTGTACACGACCGTGGGGTCGCGCTCAAGGGGACTCCTGGGCCTGGCCATTGTCGCCATTGCGAACTTCCTGGTCGCGTGTTCGTTTGGCGACGCTCACAACAGTGAGACCACTCCTCAATCGCCTGAAGCGTTGGCAAAGTCCCAAAGCCCGAGCACTAGCAGTTTGCCCGAAGTCAATTTGTCGGACGTCACCAGGCCCCCCCTGCATGCATCGAAACCTGAGGCAGCTGCGACGCGTTACATGGCGATGCTCATGGCGGGCGACTACGACGGTGCAGCGATTTGGGTGATCCCATCACAGCAGGGAATCCTGCATGCTCTTGCGCTTGGGAGTGGCGATGACACTCCCCCTGGTATCTCTGGACAACTAGAAGTGGGCAGCGTTAAGGCCACCGGAGAGGACACGGCGACGGTGGTCTTCGTCGGCAAGATGTGCAGGGAAGTTCCTGCCGACGGAAATGGTCACCTGGAGAACGATTGCGTCGTCAATCGGGATCCTCAGTCGAAAGACCCGATATTCATTGTTCATCTGTTTGAAACAGGCGATGAAGGCTGGAAGATCGCGTTTCAGGCACCAGAGGTTGACAAGTAGGTCCGGCGAACCTCGGATCCCCCTCGCCCTGAATCCACCGGCGTCGGACAGCGACCTGAGCGTGGCGTGATGAGCAAAGCTTCTTGTGCTGTTCCGATTGTGCTGGTCACGTTGGGCCCCCGACCAGCTTCTGGGTCAGATGCTTGCGGAAGTGTCGGTCCAGTTCGTTCGCATAGACTCGACCTAGGCGGGGTCCCTGCTCGGCCACCCAATCGGTGAAGACGATGCTTCCGGTCGATGGGCCAGCTGAGTCAGCGAGGCCATTGGCCATGGCGTGGTATTCATCGCGCGTAAGCAAGGTGTCGCGCATCAGTAGGCTCAACGCGCTTGCCATCGCAGGGAGCACGAATCCTGGGACTCGCACGACTATGGCATGGCTGTCGACGGCTGTTCTAATGGCGTCGACGAGTTGACGGAATGTGGGACTTTGAGGTCCGACAGCGTCGAGGGTCGCGTTGATGTCCTGGTGGTCTCCGAGTTCGACGCAGAGCCGAGCCAAGTCCTCGACGTGGATGCCGCGCACTCGATAGTCGCCAGTGCCGCCTATCGCAAAGACTGGTACGTGTCGGAGCAGCCAGGCGATGTTGTTCACTAGCACATCATCACCACCGAACAGGATCGCCGGCCTGACGATCGCATGGGAGATGCCTATCTCCGCCAGAAGTTGTTCAACCTCAGCCTTTCCGCGAAAGTAGGGGTAGGGTGAGTGCAACGACGGGTTCGTGATCGAAACATGCACGATGCGCTCCACGCCAGCCATTAGCGCCGCATCGAACATCGTTCGGGTGTTTGCCACAGCCACGTCATGGTCAAGCAGACCGTGTGCGAATCGCACCCAATAGGTGTTGTAGAGGGTGTTAGCTCCCCTCATTGACTCGGCCAATTCGGTGGGGTCATCGAAGTCTAAGGGCCTTACTTCGACCGCCGTCTTCTTGGGAGCCCTGCCGGGGTGCCCTGTTAGCGTTCGAACCTTCCTTCCGCGAGCCTGAAGTTCGAGTGCGATCGCCGCTCCAGAATAGCTGAACGCCCCCGTCACAACATCGAAGGGCTCCGGCCTGGGCGTCATGCTAACCACCGACACGGCCAGCGTCAGCAGGGAATGAGACCCGGGTCAAGCTGCGGTCAGGCCACGGTGCGACCGAGTGGACCAGCCTGGCGATGTCGTCGGCGACACGGGCCCCACCCGGCAGCGCGGTGAGCCGAACAAGGCGGTCGATGATAGGAGCGGACTTGTCAACGAGGTCACGGGTGCGCCACTGCGCCGGGCTGGTGTCGGAGACCCAAAACAGGACGATGCCGAGATGGCCGAGCCAGAGCAGCCGGGGCAGTTCGGCGCGCACCTTCTTCGACGCACGCACAGATGCCCCGTTGACGACCTCTGTCCACATCGCGAGCGCGGCTTCTCGGGCTGGAGTTGATTGCGTACTGAATGGCGACAGCGGGCTTCGCGGTGCGGCGGCGAGGCTGACGTAGGAGCCGAGGACGCCATGGAGGGGTGCGGCTTCGTCGAGCCAGGTATGGAGGACGGCGCGGATTCGGTCGTCGAGCGTGGTGAGGCCGACACAGGCTTCTTCTGCGGCTCGGGCATGGTCTCGCTGCAGGCGCTCATACAAGCCGTGGACTAGGTGCTCCTTGGAGCTGAAGTAGTAGGCAGTGCCCAGCGAGACCCCTGCACGTTGGGCAACTTCGCGCATCGTCATCCCCTCGTAGCCGCGTGCCTGAAGGAGTTCCTCGGCCGCTGCCACGATGGCCGCCCGTGTTGTCGCGCCCCGTCCCGGCGGGTTCTTGGTCGCCGCAGGCCGCGCTTCGGTGGCCATGGGGGCTACCGCTCCGAGGTCGTCGTGGGAGGCCACGGGGGCGGAGGCTGGGAGGAGGTTCGGTCGAGGGTGGCGGTCAACACCGCAATCCCGAGAAGGACGTCGACTGGCAGCAGGAAGATCCCGATAGTGAGAATGCCGAGGACAGTGAGGACCCCGACGAGCCCGACGGGTCCCCAGGCGGCCCAGCGCGCCCAGCGGTGGCGCGGTTCGATTGCCAGCAGCCAGGCCGCGAGGAGAACGGCGACGGCGGGAACCGACAGAAGCACGAACACCCACACCCCGTTCTGCTGAAACAGGGTCGCCGACGTGGTCGTCGTCCACTGCCCGTCACTGGTCCCCATCGTGGAGGAGCCCGAGTAGACGGGAACGGTGACTGCCCCAACGAACAGTAGAGCCGTCCACAGGGCGGCGACCGAGATACAGGTGCCTGTGACCTTGCGCATGAGAGACTCCCAATACTTAAAGGCGTTCAGCTCATAGGTTAGCGCAGAAGTTGAACGTGTTCAACAGCGTGGCTCGACCTCGGGCCAGCCTGAGATTCAAGTGCCGAGCAGCTGCCCCAACTAGTCCATAAGTAGGTGCTCGTGAGGTTGCCCGTGATGCTGGCACCGCACCTTCTTACAGCCGCGGAACGGGCGCCCCGACAGGGGCAGTTGGCTAGCCTCGCTGAAGGCGTGTCAGCGCGAGCCGCCGGAGTAGCAGCCGCTCATGAGCCATGATGAGCGCTTCACCTTCGGAGCCGTCCCGCAAGCGGAACCCCCAGCGGTGAAGCCGCAGGCCACCTGCTCGCCGCTACTCACGCGTCCCGTATGCCCCGCCCGGAGAGGTTCTCGGTGACGGCTGCCTATTGGGGACGGGACACGCGTCCACAACGCACTCAACGAACCTGAGTGTGCTCCTCGGGTCGAGGCCGCTGCGTATGCTTAGGTTCGTCGCAGAACCGTCAAAATTCGCGCGAACTTCTAAAGTGCTCCGGTCATGCGTCCGGTGGTGTCGAACAGCTCGAGTTCTGCGGGGTGCATCTGGTGTTGTACGACGAAGGAGCGGTTCTTGATCCGCCACAGCCCCTGTCCGGTGCCGAGGGTGGGGATCAGAGATCGCTCCGTACCCGTGAGCCCGAGGGCCGCCGAGGTGGGTCCGAGCTGGTCGGACTCCTGGCGATAGACGATTCGTGTCTCGGCGTTCGCCAGCAGTGACGACGCGAGGGCTCGCATGGCGGAGCCTTGGTCGCCGACATTCTCGAGGTCGCTGAGCTTGTGAAAGATCAGCATGTTCGCGATCCCGTAGTGGCGCGCCAATCGCCAGTGGGCGTCCATGCGCCGCAACAGCGCGGGGTGCGACATGAGCCGCCAGGCTTCGTCGTACACGACCCATCGCTGGCCGCCTTCGGGGTCAAGGAGTGCGGATTCCATCCACGCGGACGCGCAGGTCATCAGGACCGAGATGAGGGTCGCGTTCTCGGTGACGCGAGAGAGGTCGAGTGAGATCATCGGCAGCGTTGGGTCGAACGTCACGGTGGACGGGCCGTCGAACAGGCCGGCCAGGTCGCCCGCGACGAGGCGGCGCAGTGCGTGGCCGACAACGCGTCCGTCCTCGGTGAGCCGTCCGTCCGGATCGTCCGCAGCGTCTGGCGCGAGGAGGCGGTCGACGACCAGGGGGAGGACCGGTACGTCGGAGCCGCGGACGGCTCGGTCGATGGCGATGTCGGCCGCGGTGTGCTCCAGGGGTGTGAGCCTGCGGTCGAGTACGGTCTCGGCGAGTGCGCCGACGAGGTCGCGTCGGCGCGACGCGATCTGGCCCGACCATTGCGTGTCGTCGAGGCCTGCGGGCCGGTGGCCTTCGTCGAGTGGGTTGAGCCGGTTCGGCATCCCATGACCGAGTGCAATGGCTCGGCCGCCGACTGCCTCCGCGACGGCGGTGTGCTCGCCCTTGGGGTCGCCGGGGACGTAGACGCGGCGGCCGAACGGGATGGAGCGTGTGTAGAGGCTTTTGGCGAGGCAGGACTTCCCGGCTCCGACGATGCCGGCGAGCACCAGGTTCGGGGCGGTGATCAGGCCGCGCGCGTAGAGGATCCAGGGGTCGTAGACGAACGAGCTGCCGGAGTAGAGGTCCTGGCCCACGAAGACGCCCTCACTGCCCAGGCCGCCCTCGGCCAGGAACGGGTACGCCCCTGCGAGCGTGGCCGAGGTGTCCTGATGACGGGGGAGGCGGAAGCGGCCAGGTGTCTTGAGCGCTGCTGGTCCGGGTTCACCAGCGCGCGGCATCGTCACAGTCGAGCGGCGCTCGTCGGCGATGGCGTCCGCTTTGCGCTTCACCTCGGTGCGACGGGTCTCGCGATCTCGTGACGTGATGGAGCGCGCTGCAGCCCTGCGCAGCTTCCGGTCCTTGCGACGTTCCCGGCCCGGGGAGACGAGGACCGCCGAGTGGAGTCGCCCGTCCTGCCAGCCCGTCACAACGACAACCCGTTGTCATGACCCGCGCGAGGAACCGGAGAAAGGGGCAGGTCACGGTCGGCGTACGCGATCGTCGCCTCCACCTCATGAGCGCGATCGACGCCCTCGGCGACCTGGCGGGCCATCTCGGCAGCGCGATGGAGCTCCCAGGACACCCGATACGACCCTGCTCGGCCGGCGTGCGGGTCGCCGGCCACCGAAAACGTAGTGGTACCCGGACCGTCGTGGAAGTCGCCGAGCTGATGCAACGTCTGCGTCAGCGACGAGAGTGCCGAGCTGATTGAGCCGAGGACCGAGTAGACGGCCTCAGGATCCTCGATCCGTCGTGTCGCGTGGGCCAGTGCGCGTACGGCTTCCTGAAGCTCCTGGGCGTCGACCACCGGGTCGCTGAAGGTAGGCATCGGGTCCTCCTCGATGGACGTGGTCTCATCGATGAGGTGCGTTCGGTGCTCCGCCCGTGCCGCAAAAGCGCGCGTCGGCCGATCCACGCTCGGACCGTGGCTAGACCAATCGGCCCAGCGGCAAGGCGGCCGCAGCGAACCCCTGGGCTTGTTGGCCCCAGAGACGCCGGGTCTCGCACGAGGCTTGGATGGCGGCCTGCTCGATCGCGGCGACGGCTCGCTCGAGCTCGTCGGGATCGGCGACGCTGACGGCGACGAAGCCGGTCGCGCGCAGGACTCCGTGCCCGGCGGTGAGGTCAGCTTCTTGCTGGAGGACGTCCTGGTACTCGGCGGTCTGCTGGGCGTCCTCGATCTGGCCGATCTTCTGACGCTGGGCGGCATCCGAGATGTACTCGGTCTTCTTCTTGCGGATGTCTCGGGCGGCCCGGTCGCTGCGCATCGGGGTGTAGAGCAACGTGAAGGTCCGGCGAATCCCCGAGGACAGCAGCAGTGGCGCGAGAAAGCCGGGAAAGACGAGCGATCGGGGCCACTCGCTGATCCAGAGCACGCAGTGATGGGCGGAGTCGCTGCGCAAGCTGCCCCACAACTCAGTCACTGCGACCGGGCCGGCGGTAGCCAAGTCGCGGCCGACGTCGCCATGACGCTCCAACGCACCCGAGACAGCTGGGTCGTAGGCCGAGCGCAGGATCAGAGCCAGGTCGCCAGGAGTCAACCAGTCGGAGGGGGACAGGTCGGCGGCGCGCAGCGCCGCGAGCATCGTCGCCATCTCCTGGCGGAGCACCGCCGCTGCCCCGCGGTTCCCGCCGCCGGCTGCTCTGATCGCTCGGCCGGCAGACTTGATGTCCAGCGCGATCGAGATCGTGCTCGCGTGACGCTCACCCGCGGGACCGGCACGGTCGACGAGCTCGCCGTACGTCGTCGCGGCCCACGTGTCAGACCGGTTGCCGTGCTGGTGCCACCAATCCGCGAGGCCCCTACCGGAGTCGGGAAGCGTCCGCTCCAACACCTGGACCGACGCGAGCCGTCCAGACCGACAGGCCGTGGCGAGGACGCGACCCCACGACACGACACGACGCTCCTGCTCCGCTGGGTCGAGGAGCACGAAGGCCGGATGGGAGACGCCGACGATCGCGGTCAACGTCGAAGCGTGGGGATCATGGACCATCGCGGCTCCGGTCTCGGGATCGACCCACTGACGCAGTCGAGCGGCGTCGCCCGGGAGCGCGAGGGTTCCAGCGGGCCGCGGCTTCACGATGCGGCGCCGGTAGAGCAGTTGCCCACCGGCCGAGCGCCACACCCAGCGCGCACCGATCGGAGCCCACTCGACCAACTTCCTCCCGCCGACGCCGACGAACGCCAGGCCGACGCTGACACCGATCATCGGGAACGTCAGGACTACGGCGCCGACGTACAGGCCGAGGATCAACGTGCCGGCGGCGAGACTCGCCATCAAGAGCTGCGGACCGGACAGCCCCAGCAGTACGCCGCGGCGAGCGAGGCGGGAGAACTTGATCGGCGTCAGGCCCGATTCTGTGTTGGCTGAGGTGCTCACGACGGGTCACTTCCAGGGGGCGGGTTCGGCGAGCGTCGGATCGGCGACCGCGGAGGAACGGAGGACGGCGCGGCCGACTCCGGGGCTTCGGCCGGTCCGGTCGATTGCGCTGCGACGAACCCGCCGAGCCGCGGCCCCGCGGCGGCCGCTTCCTTGGCCACGACCGCGCCAGCTGCGACTGCGCCACCTGCGGCAGCAGCACCCCCACCTGCCGCGCCACCACCTCCCCTGATGGGAGCAGAGCCACCGCCCGAGGGCGCAGCGGCCGCGCCGCCACCGGTCGTCGTACCGCTGCCTCCGCCACCATCGCCACCGCCGCCCAGGATCTTTGCCGGCTCGCTGCCGGTACGCCGGGAGAAGGGGATGGGCATCGGGCGGTTGAGGGCGGATTTGGCCTCCTGCTCGGCAGACATCGCGTGATACATGTCGAAGCCCATGAAGGAGATTGCCTTGTAGGTCAGGTACGGCGCGAACCCAGCCATGAGCATCAGCACCACGCCAGCCATCGGCTGGCTGACCGACCCCAGGTCAGCGTCGATCGGCGCCGACACCTGCGCGGTGGCAAGCAAGAAGATCACGACCAGGACGACCTTCGACAGAATCATCGCGATCACAAACGTCGCCCACCGGCTGACCCAGCTGCGGGTGTGATCCCAGCTCGATCCGGCGAGCGCAATCGGCGCAAAGACGATCGCAATCAGCAGGAGCGCCTTGCGGATCAGAAGGCTGATCCAGACGACCATCGCACCGACGATGGCGAGGCTGGAGAGAAAGATCGAGAGGATCGAGCCCGCGCCGGGCGAGGTGAGGTTGATGGCGCCCAGGCCGACAGCAAGTACGGCGACCTTGTCGCCCATCTCCTCCATGTTCGTCCCGGCGGCGCTGACGATCCCGATGCACAGCCGGTCGGTCACTTCCAACGCGGTGCCCACGAGCGCGATCGCGACGAATGATCCGAGGATCGACTTCGCCAGCCCGAGCGCGGCCCTGGAAAGCGCCGCGGGTTCGCGGCGGGTCATGCCGCCGATGACCTGGAGCATGAAGAATCCAATCATCACGAAGACGCCAACGCCGAACATGATGTTGTAGACCTTCGTGTACTCCCCGCTGGTCACGTCGACGTACGTCGTCGAGTCGATGACCTGCCACACGGACGTGAACATCCACTCGGCTGCGCCGCCCATGGCCTGAGCGAGCCAGTCGAACGGCGCGGTGACGACCGCCCCGGCGGCGTCCCCGGCGGTGTTGCAGACCTGATGGATCGCCGGCACATCGCAGACACCCATTGAATGCCTCCACTCAGACTTGCTGGCCGACGTTCCAGAAGAAGTTCACGAGCGTCACGGATGCCCCGCAGACGATCGCGGCACCGAGTGCGACGAGTACGCCGAGCTTGCCGCGGCCCGCGAGGTGCGGGTTGGACGAGTTCGCTCCGAGAGCCCACACGATCGCGGAGATGATCAGGGCGAGGACGGCGAGGATCAGGCCGACCGTCATGGAGGCTCCGACGATGCTCTTGAGCTGCTGTATGCCGGGCAGTCCGTTGGAGTTCGGACTGATGTTGATGTCCAGCGGGAGCAGGACGGCGGCGGCGCGGTTCATCGGTGGGCTCCTGACGACGAGGGCAGTCGTCTTAGAGGTGGGCGCCGATGTCCAACAGCCAGTTCGCCCAGGCCAGCGCCGCACCGGTCAGGACCGCACCCCCGATCGCGACGAAGCAGCCGGCCTTCGCCTTCTGCGCGCTATGCCAACTGCCGGAGCCCGATGCGATGGCCCATGTCGCCGCCGAGATGACGAGCATGAGAACAGCGATGATCAAGCCGTAGGTCAGCAGTGCGCCGACGATGGCGCGGAGATCTCCCGAGCCCCCGACGGCGCCGAAGTCGGGCCCAACCTCTTTCGTGCTGACGCGAACTCCGTTCATGTCACAAGGTGCGCCGACAACCCAGCCGCATTGCGACCGACCGCGGGCATCGCCAGATGGACGCAGCCCGATGCGCAATGACGCCGATAGGCGGTGGTATGAAGCACTTCCTCCCAGTTGGATTCGAGATGGCATTAACGCCGTTTAGC
>NZ_BAABKN010000042.1:0-54968 GCF_039543845.1 Nocardioides endophyticus
AGCCATACCCCCAGCCTACGACTAACGAACCGCATTTTCCGTGCAGGACACTAGCGGCCTTCGCACCTCAACCACCGAGGTGCCGAGCGGCCTTCGCACCTCAACCACCGAGGTGCCGAGCGGCCTTCGCACCTCAACCACCGCGAGCGTTGGTCTCGCTCGTTGGCGGCACCGGTCCAGCCCACGTTTCGCCCGCGTTACCTCCGGGGAAGACGCTCGTTGACCTCGTAAGGAGAACAAGTTCTAGCTGGGAGCGCTGGAGCTCGCTTGCCCGAAATGAGAACACGTTCTATTGTTCCGTGGCGGTCTAGACCAGGTGGGGAGGTGCAGGGTGGCGTTCTCGGCTGCGTCGATCGTCCGAGGGCCCGGCGAGCTGGCCGCGATGGTCATCGACGTCGCGAAGCGCACCTTCACCACCCCCTTCCAGGTCCGCGAGTTCATCGAGCAGGCGTGGTTCATCACCAGTGTCACGCTGATGCCCACCATCCTGGTCTCGATCCCGTTCGGTGCGGTGATCTCGTTGCAGGTCGGCAGCCTGACCGGCCAGCTCGGCGCCCAGTCGTTCGCCGGCGCGACCGCCGTCCTCGCGGTGGTCCGCGAGGCGGCCCCGATCGCGGCAGCGCTGATCATCGCCGGTGCCGCGGGGTCCGCGATCTGCTCCGACCTCGGCGCCCGCAAGATCCGCGAGGAGATCGACGCCATGGAGGTCCTCGGCGTCGACCCGATCGCGCGACTCGTCGTACCCCGCGTGCTCGCGACCATGTTCGTCGCCTTCATGATCATCGGCATCGTGATCGGCGCCGGCATCGGCGGCGCCTACTTCTTCACCGTGATCATCCAGGGTGGCTCGGCGGGCGCGTTCCTGTCCTCGTTCACGGCGTTGGCCAGCATCAACGACCTCTACATCGCGATCGTCAAGGCCGTCCTGTTCGGGGGCATGGCCGCGATCGTCGGCGCCTACAAGGGCCTGAACGCCGGCGGTGGTCCCAGCGGCGTGGGCCGCGCGGTCAACGAGACGGTCATCGCCGCCTTCATGCTGCTCTTCTTCATGAACGCGGTCATCACCGCGATCTACTTCCAGGTCGTCCCCCCGGCAGGCATCTGACATGGCCACGATCGGCGAGCTGGGCGGCGCGTTCTACAGGGGACGCCGCGACTCCCTCGAGCAGTACGGCGACCAGCTGCTGTTCTACGTCAAGGCGCTGCTCTGGGTGCCGCGTGCCATCAAGCGCTATCCGCGCGAGATCACCAACACCCTGGCCGAGGTCACCTTCGGCGCCGGGGGACTGACCCTGATCGCGGGATCCGCAGGCGTCATCGCGTTCCTCGCCTTCTTCGCCGGCACCGAGGTAGGCATCCAGGGCTACGCCTCACTGAGCCAGATCGGCGTCGCCAAGTTCAGCGCGTTCATCTCGGCCTACTTCAACACCCGCGAGGTCGCCCCGCTGATCTCGTCGATCGCGCTCGCCGCGACGGTCGGCTGCGGCTACACCGCCCGTCTCGGGGCGATGCGGATCTCGGAGGAGATCGACGCGCTCGAGGTGATGGGCATCCCGTCGCTGCCGTTCCTGGTCACCACCCGGATGATCGCCGCCTTCATCGCCGTGATCCCGCTGTACGTCGTGGCGCTGAGCGCGTCGTACCTCTCGCCCCGTCTGATCACGACCTACATCTACGGGCAGTCGCCAGGCACCTACGACCACTACTTCCTGCAGTTCCTGCCGCCCATCGACATGCTCTGGTCGTTCTTCAAGCTGCTGTTCCTCGCGACCGCGGTGATCCTGATCCACTGCTACTACGGCTACACCGCCTCGGGTGGCCCGGCCGGAGTCGGTACGGCGGTGGGCCGCGCGATCCGCACCAGCATCGTCACGATCGTGGTGGCCGACTTCTTCCTCAGCTTCGCGATCTGGGGCTCGACCACCACCGTCAGAATCACGGGCGGGTGACGGCGATGCTCGTGAACATCTACCACGACAGCCCGGACGAGCACCGCCGTCTGGTGGTCGCGGGCGTCGCGTTCCTGACGGTGATCGCGCTCCTGATCGCGCTGTCGGTCGCGATCTACCAGAAGACGTTCGAGAAGTCGACGACGATCACGATCAAGGCCGATCGAGCGGGCCTGCAGCTCGCGAAGTTCGGCGACGTCGAGCTCAACGGTGCCCTGGTCGGTCAGGTCCGCAAGATCGGTCAGGACGGCAAGCAGGCGGTCATCACGGTCGCGCTCGAGCCCGACCAGGCGGCGGCGGTCCCGGAGAACGTGACCGTGGAGATCATGCCCACGACGCTCTTCGGGCAGAAGTACATCTCGCTGGTCCGCCCCGACGACCCGTCGACGAAGGCGATCGCCGACGGAGCCGTGATCCCGGCCAGTCGGGTCGAGACGAACGTCGAGCTGAGCCGGATCCTGGCCAACCTGTTCCCCCTCCTGCGCGCCGTCCGTCCCGCCGACCTCAACGCCACCCTCAACGCCTTGGCGACCGCGCTCGAGGGCCGCGGCGAGCAGCTCGGCCAGTCCATGGACGAGCTCGACACCTACCTCGGCAAGATCGATGACCACCTGCCGACGCTCCGCGAGGACCTGGTCAAGCTCGCGGACGTCGCCAACACCTACGACCTCGCTGCCCCAGACCTGCTCGCCGTGCTGCGCAACGTGACGACGACCGGGCAGACGATCGTGGACAACAAGTTGCAGCTGGGCAGCTTCTTCGCCGACCTCCGGGGCGTCGCCGACACCTCCACGCGGGTGCTGGGTGACAACGAGAGCAGCCTGATCCGGCTCGGCCAGGTGACCGAGCCGGTGCTCAAGCTGCTTGCCGTCTACTCACCTGAGTTCCCGTGCCTGATCAAGGGCGCCGCCAAGTACGCGCCGCGTCTGGCCAGGACCTTCGAGGGCAACCAGGTCAAGCAGTACCTCGAGCTCGGCACCCCGCAGTACCGCGCGTACGACGAGCGCGACCGCCCGACGTACGGCGAGGTCGGGCACGGACCGTGGTGCCTCGGTCTGCCCGACGCGCCGGTCCCGGTGCCGCCGGTCGCGCTGGACCAGGGCAGCGACATGGACGAGCACCCGCCGACGTCGCCGGTCCCCGACCTCCTGGGCCTCAACCGGGTCGGCGCCGACTACTCCGGCAGCTCTGGTGAGCAGCAGATCGTCAACGCGATGCTCGCGGAGCGCACCGGCTCCAGCGCCGAGAGGTACGGCGCGCTCGGGTCGCTCATGTACGGACCACTGGTCCGCGAATCCGTGGGGGGTGCGCGATGACCTCTCGCAACGCCACCACGATCTCAGCCGGCATCAAGCTCGGCATCTTCACGGTCGTCTCTCTGCTGGTGACCGGGCTGCTGGCCGCGATCATGGGCAACATCGGGTTCGGCAGCAGTACGACGTACCAGGCGGTCTTCTCCTCGGCCTCGATGCTCGAGAAGGGCGACGACGTGCGGGTCGCCGGCGTCAGCGTGGGCGAGATCAAGAAGGTCGAGCACTATGAGCGCACCGAGGCGCTGGTGACGTTCAATGTCCAGTCGGGGGTGTCGCTGACCACCGCTTCGCGGGCCGAGATCCGGTTCCTCAACCTCGTGGGCGACCGCTACCTCGCCCTCGAGCAGGGCTCCGACAAGGATGCGAAGGCGCTCGGCGACGGTGGCACTCTGCCGATCGCGCAGACCAAGCCCGCGCTGGACCTCACGGTGCTCTTCAACGGGTTCCAGCCGCTCTTCCAGGCGCTGAACCCCCAGCAGGTCAACGACCTGAGCATGAACCTCGTCCAGGTGCTGCAGGGCGAAGGCGGCACCGTCCAGGGCCTGCTCCAGAAGACCGCGTCACTGACCAACACGCTCGCCGACCGCGACGAGCTGATCGGCCGCGTCGTCAACAACCTCAGCGAGACCCTGACCACCGTCGACAGCCGGCACCGGCAGCTCAACGACCTGGTGATCGGCCTGAAGGACTGGATGACCGACCTTGCCCGCGACCGCTCGACGATCGGGTCGTCGCTGCAGAACATCTCGGACCTGACCGTCGTGGTCGCCGACCTGATCCGTCAGGGCCGGCCGCTGATCAAGTCCGACGTGGCCAAGCTCCGCGAGCTCGCGGCGCTGCTGAACAAGAAGGAGTCGCGCAAGCAGGTCGTCGAGATGCTGGACCGCCTGCCGGAGTCCATGACCGATCAGACCCGCACCGGCACCTACGGCAGTTGGTACAACTACTACGTCTGCGGCTTCAGCGGCCGGATCACGCTGCCGGCCGGCCTGGGCGACCTCCCCGGCGTCAAGCAGCTGATGAACGAGCTCAACCACCTCGACTTCCGCTCGTCGGCACCGCGCTGCAACGGGGCGGCTGCCCAGTGAGCCGGCTCCGATGAGTACCGCGAGGCGCCGCAACGAGGCGCGGATCATGCGACTCGGCGCGATCACCCTGGTGGTGATGGCGCTGATCATGGCTGCCGCCTTCAACCTCGGGAAGTTCCCGGGGTTCGCCGGCACGTCGTACCGCGCGGAGTTCAAGGACGCCAGCGGCCTCCACAAGGGCAACATGGTCCAGGTCGGCGGGATCCGGGTGGGCCGGGTCCAGGACGTCGAGCTCAAGGACAGCAACACCGTCGTCGTCACGTTCGACGTCGAGAACGGGGTCGAGTTCGGCAAGGACACCAGCGCCTCGGTGGAGGTGCTCAGCCTGCTCGGCGAGAAGTACCTCGAGCTGCAGCCCGCAGGCACCGGTCAGCTGTCCGCCGACGACGTGATCCCAGTCGAGCGCACCCAGTCGGCGTACGACATCGTCGGCGTCTTCACCGACCTGACGACGACCACCGAGCGGATCGACACCGACCAGCTCGCGCAGGCGCTCGACGTCGTCGCCGACACCACCAACAAGGCCGCTCCGGAGATCGAGCAGAGCTTCCGCGGCATCGCCCGGCTGTCGGAGTCGGTGGCCTCGCGTGACGAGCAGATCCAGGCCCTGCTCAAGGGATCGCAGAGCGTCAGCAAGACCCTCGCCGCCCGCAGCGACGACCTCGTGTCCCTGATGAAGCACAGCGACCTCGTCTTCAAGGAGGTGCAGCGCCGCAAGGAAGCCGTGCACCTGCTGCTCGTCAACGCCCGTGACCTCGCCACGCAGCTGCGCGGCGTCGCGAAGGACAACCAGGCCCAGATGGGGCCGGCGCTCCAGGAGGTCGACGACCTGTTGTCGCTGCTGAACTCCAAGGAGAAGGAGCTCAAGGCGACGATCGGTGCGCTCGGGCCGTACGTCGACATCCTCAGCAACATCATCGGCACGGGTCCGTGGTTCGACGCCTACGCCTCCAACCTCCTCGGTATCCCGACCGGCGAGTTCCTGCCCACCCGAGGGGAGGGCTGAGTCGTGCGCGCACCCAACACGGTCGTCGGCCGCGTCCTGGCCGGGGTCCTGGCGCTGGTGCTGGTCTTCGGCATCTACTTCTTCGCCGTCCGCGACACGACCGAGACCAAGACGGTGACCGCCCACTTCCCGCGAGCGGTCAGCATCTACCCGGGCAGCGACGTGCGGATCCTCGGCGTCAACGTCGGCCGGGTCACCGCCGTCGTGCCCGAGGGCAACTCGGTGCGGGTCGACATGACGTACGACGCCAAGTATGACGTGCCGGCCGGCGCCAAGGCTGTCATCGTGACGCCGACGCTCGTCGCCGACCGGTTCGTCCAGCTCACCCCGGCGTACGCCGAGGGCGACAAGCTGATGGCCGACGGCGCCGATATCGCCCTGCCCGAGACGGCGGTGCCGGTCGAGCTCGACCGGATCTACGCCAGCCTGCGCGACCTCTCCGAGGCGCTCGGCCCCAACGGCGTCAACAAGGACGGCACCCTCGACCACGTCCTCGAGGCCGGGGCGAACGCGCTCGACGGCAAGGGTGAGCTGGGCAACCAGATGCTCACCGAGCTCGCGGCCGCGGCCCAGACCTTCGGCGAGGGGAGCGGCCCACTGTTCGACACCGTCACCCAGCTGGCAACACTCACGACGACCCTCGCGCAGAACGACAAGTTCGTGCGCGCCTTCATCAAGGACCTCGCCGGTGTCTCGTCACAGCTGTCCGACGAGCGGACCGAGATCCGGCAGTCGCTCGCTGCGGTGGCCGATGCGGTCGGCACCGTCAAGGGCTTCGTGCACGACAACCGACAGGCACTCGTGACGGACGTCGAGAAGCTCACCCGCGTGATGCAGACGATCAACTCGGAGAAGGACAGCCTCGACACCGCGCTGAAGGTCGCGCCGACGGCGATCGGCAACCTGAGCCTGGCCTTCAACACCCAGACGGGCACCATCGGCTCGCGCATCGGCGTCAGCGGCAACCTCTGGGACGCCGACGGCTTCCTCTGCTCGGTGGTGCAGCAGGCGAGCCTGCCCGGCAAGACCGCCGACCTCGCCTGTGCCCTCTTCAAGCAGCTGCTGGAGCCGGTCGAAGGCCAGCTCCCGACGATCCCGCCGGCCACGCCACGGAGTCCGCTCGCCAACGGAGCCGCCAACCGGGTCGCGCCCGGGTCGTCGCTGTCGCACCTGATGGGAGGGGGCTCATGACCCGCCTGCTGCGCTGGTGCGTGCTGGTGGTCGTCCTCGCGGTGACGGCGACCGGCTGCAAGTTCGACGGCGCCTACGACCTCCCGCTCCCGGGCTCGCCGGTCTCCGACGACAACTCGTTCCAGATCACTGCGGAGTTCGCCGACATCCTCAACGTGGTCCCGAAGTCGCCCGTGATGGTCGACGACGTCACCGTCGGCGAGGTGACCGGCGTCGAGCGGGTCGGCTGGCATGCCAAGGTGACGATGCGGGTCAAGGACGACGTCGAGCTCCCCGACAACGCGATCGCCGACATCCGCCAGGTCAGCCTCCTGGGGGAGAAGTACGTCGCCCTCGAGGCGCCGACCCAGGGCGCGCCGACCGGCAGGCTGTCCGACGGCGACAAGATCGACCTCGCCGACACCGGCCGCAACCCCGAGGTCGAGGAGGTGCTCGGCGCGCTGTCCTTCCTGCTCAGCGGCGGCGGGGTCGCCCAGCTCGGCACCATCACCCACGAGCTCAACGAGGTGATGGACGGCCGCACCGACCGCCTGCGTCACCTGCTCGGCTCGCTGGAGGACGTCGTCGGCAGCATCGACGACCAGAAGGCGGACATCCTCAACGCGATGGAGTCGATCGCGCACCTGACCGAGACCCTCAACGCCGAGAAGAAGTCGATCACCGGAGCGCTCGACGTGGCCGGTCCCGCAGTCGACGTCCTGGCCAAGCAGCACGACGAGCTGATCGCGATGCTCACCTCGCTCGACAAGCTCGGCGAGGTCGGGACCCGGGTGATCGGCAAGAGCAAGGACGACATCCTCGCCTCGCTCGACCACCTCCAGCCGATCCTGGCCAGGCTCCACGAGGCCGGTGACTCGCTCGCGCCCGGCATCAACCTGCTGGTGAGCTTCCCCTTCCCGAAGGAGGCCGGCGACATCGTGAGGGGCGACTACGCCAACACGTCGATCCGTGCCGACATCAATCTCGAGAACATCATCCCCAACGGCGATCCGGGCGGCGGCATCCCCGGCCTGCCCAACCCCGGGGAGGTGCTCACCCAGGTTGAGAAGTGCCTGCGCAGCGGTGACCTCACCAGCGCGGCCTGCGCCAAGGTGCTCGACTCGCTGGACCTGCTCAAGCAGCTGCGCGCCGACTGCAAGAAGCCGGCGTACAAGGACAACCCGGTCTGCGTGCTCATCAACGTCGTCCCGAGCGACGACGGCGGCACGCCCACCGTCCCAGGTGTCCCCGGGCTGCCGGACCTCCCGATCCTCGGTGGGCTGCTCGGCGGGCTCGTCGGCGGCGCCGACCCGCGTGCTGCCGTGCCCAGTCCGAACGCGCTCTACGGAGGACCGCAGTGAGTCGCGGCGTACGGATCCGGATCGGTGCCTTCCTGGTGTTGAGTGCCGTCGGCATCGTCTACATCGCCGGCACCTACCTCGGCCTGGTCGACCGCGTGCTCGGCCGCGGGATCACCATCCAGGCGACACTGCCCAGCTCGGGTGGACTCTTCGAGGGCAGCGAGGTCACCTACCGCGGCGTGAAGGTCGGCAAGGTCGCGAAGATGCAGGCGACTGACAAGGGCGTCACGCTCGACCTCGCGCTGGAGGACGGCACCGATATCCCCGCGGACTCGCCGATGTTCGTGCACAACCTCTCGGCGGTCGGCGAGCAGTACCTCGACTTCGAGCCTCCCGACGAGAAGGGCCCGTACGTCGAGGCCGGCGGCACCATCGACGGCGACGTGGAGTCGCTGCCCGTGGACGAGGCCGACCTCCTGGTCGAGCTCGACCAGTTCGTGAGCTCGGTCGACAAGGGCAACCTGGAGACCGTGGTCCGCGAGCTCGGCACCATGTTCGACGACACCGGCGTCCCGCTGCAGCGGCTGCTCGACAACGGCAGCAAGTTCGTGCGCGAGGCGTCCGCCCACACCGATGAGACCATCGCGCTCCTCGACCAGGGCAAGAAGGTGCTCACCACGCAGCAGGGCGAGAAGGAGAACATCCGCTCGCTCTCCAGCGACCTGCGCTCGCTCACCGACGCGCTCGCCGCCAGTGACGGGGATCTCGAGAAGGTCCTCGACGGCACGCCCGGCACCGCCCGCGAGCTCGACGCGCTGCTCAAGGACCTCGAGCCCACGCTGCCCGTCCTGCTCGGCAGCGCCGTGAGCGTCAACCAGGTGGTGGTCTCGCACCTCGACGGCGTCGAGCAGCTGCTCGTGACCTACCCGCGCACCATCTCGTCGGGCTTCACCGGCACGCCCGGCGACGGCTACGGCCACGTCAACCTGCAGCTCGCCTACAGCCAGCCGCCGTGCACCGACGGCTACAAGCCGCGCAGCGAATGGCGGCCGCCGAGCAACCTGTCCGACAGCGAGATCTACCCGGCGCACTGCAAGGCCGGTCCGCCGTTCGCGATGCGCGGGTCCAACTACTCGCCCGGCACGCCGGGCAACCCCTCGACGGGTCGCCTCTACCGTTCGTCGTACGACCCGACCACCGGCATGGTCGGGGGCGCGGTGGACCGCCGGGGCAACCCGGTACGGTTCGTCGATCCGGGCAACCTGTCGATCCTGGGAGATGACGCGTGGAAGTGGCTCCTGGTGGGACCGGTGAGCGAATGAAGCGGCCAGGGCTCACCGTCGTGCTGTACGCCGTGGCGCTGCTGCTCGGCTGCGCCGTCGTCTTCGGCGGTGTGCTCATCCAGCAGGAGCACCAGGACCGGCAGCGCGCCGCGGCCGAGCAGGCGCGGTACGGCGACGTGCTCACGGCAGCGCGCACGGAGATCGAGGCGTTCGTCAACATCGACTACACCAACGCCCAGGAGAGCATCGACGCCGTGGCGGCGGGTGCCACGGGCGACTTCGCGAAGCAGTACGACACCAGCACGAAGGACGTGGTGAAGATCCTGACCCGCGCGAAGTCGGTGATGGAGGGCAAGGTGCTCTGGGCCGGCATCGTCGACTCCGACTCCGACAGCGCCTCGGTCATCGTGGCCACCACCGGCACCGTCGCCAACGCCTCGACCGACAACAAGCCGGTCGCCCGCCAGTTCCGGATCAAGGTCGACCTGGTCCGGGAGAAGGACGCCTGGAAGACCAGCAACGTGGAGTTCGTCGGATGACCCCTCCACGCAAGGGCCAGTCCCGCCCCGCCACCGGCCGCCCGCGCAAGATCGCGGGCCGGGGTGCAGGTCAGGAGCAGGTCGAGCCGGACCCGGTGGTCGAGCAGCGAGCGCCAGCGAGCGTCGTCGAGACCCCGGAAGTCGACGAGGCGCCTGAGGACCCACAGGCTCGCGCGGACGTTGCGGGGGTCTCGACAAGCTCGACCAACGACGACGCGCCCGAGAGGCGACCGCGAGCACGTACGACCTGGATCCTGGTCGCCGTCATCGCGATCCTGGCCCTGGTCGGGATCGGCGAGCTCGTCTACCTCAACCGCGACCCGTCGCCGACGGTCTCTGCCGCCCGCCCGGTGGTGATCGGCGAGCTCAGCCACCGCGCGGCGGTCGAGGCCGCGGCGCGCTCCACCGAGCAGATCCTGTCGACGAGCTACCAGGACTACGACGAGCAGGCCGCCAAGGCGAGCGAGAGGATGACCGACACCTTCGCGCAGGAGTACGCGGAGACGTCGGACGGCATCAAGGACGAGTTCATCGCCCAGAAGACCAAGCTCCAGGTGAAGGCGGTCGCGCAGGGCGTCGTGCAGGCGTCGCCGGCACAGGTGCAGGCGCTGCTCTTCCTCAACCAGTACGTCGAGAAGGAGCAGGACGGCCAGCCGAAGACGGCGTTCGCGCAATACCGGGCGCTGGTGACGGTCGTCCACACCGACCACGGATGGCTGGTCTCCAACATCGAGACCCAATGAAGGTCCACCACCGTGATTTCCCACCCGGCGATGTGGCAAACTAGAACACGTTATAGTTGAGTCCGTGTCCGGAGAGGAGCAGGATCACGGCGTGGCCCACCCCTCAGGTAACAACATCGACACCGACCTCCTCATCGTCGGAGCAGGCCCTACCGGCCTCTTCGCCGCCTACTACGCCGGGTTCCGCGGCATGCGCATCGCCGTCGTGGACTCACTGCCGGAGCTCGGCGGCCAGATCACGGCGATGTACCCCGAGAAGCAGATCCTCGACGTCGCAGGCTTCCCGACCGTCAAGGGGCGCGAGCTCGTCGAGGGACTCGTCGAGCAGGCGGCCAAGGCCGAGCCGGTCTACCTGCTCGAGCGCACCGCCGCGAGCCTGACCGAGGACGAGGACGGAGTGACCGTCGGCCTGGACGACGGCACCAGCGTGCGCGCCAAGGTCGTCCTGATCACCGCCGGCATCGGCAAGTTCAGCCCGCGCCCGCTGCCCGCCGGCGAGGGCTGGGTGGGCCGCGGCCTGGAGTTCTTCGTCCCGAGCTTCCAGCCGTACGTCGGCAAGGACGTCGTCATCGTCGGCGGCGGTGACAGCGCGTTCGACTGGGCGCTGCACCTCGAGCCGGTCGCCTCCTCGGTCACCCTGGTCCACCGCCGCGACGCGTTCCGCGCGCACGCCGGCACGGTCGATGCGGTGAAGGCGTCGCCGAAGGTCGAGATCGTGACCAAGGCCGAGGTCTCCGCGATCAACGGCAATGGCACGGTCGAGTCCGTCGACATCACCGTCGACGGTGAGGTCACCACCCGCCCCGCGCAGGCCATCGTGGCCGCGCTCGGCTTCATCGCCGATCTCGGCCCGATCCAGCAGTGGGGGATCGAGGTGCAGAAGCGACATGTCGTCGTCGACTCCTCGATGCGCACCAACCTCGCGCGCGTCTTCGCCGCCGGTGACGTCACCGAGTACCCCGGCAAGGTGCGGCTCATCGCCGTCGGTTTCGGCGAGGCCGCGACCGCTGTCAACAACGCCGCGGTCGTGATCGACCCGAGCGCCCACGTGTTCCCCGGTCACTCCAGTGAAGGAAGCTGAGGCACCGCCCGTGAAGATCAAGATCGACTTCGACCTCTGTGAAAGCAACGCACTCTGCGAGGCGATGGCGCCCGATGTGTTCGAGCTGGACGACGATGACTTCCTCCAGCTCAAGACCGAGCACACCACCCCCGAGAACATCGACGCCGTGAACCGCGCCGTGGCTGCCTGCCCGCGCGCCGCGATCTCCCTGGAGGACTGACATCTTGAGCACCACCTCTCTCGACGGCAAGGTCGCGATCGTCACCGGTGCCGGCGCCGGGCTCGGCCGCGCCGAGGCGCTCGCGCTTGCTGACGCCGGCGCCCGCGTCGTACTCAACGATCTGCCCGGCGGTGCCGACGGCACCGCCGAGGAGATCCGCTCGCGGGGCGGCGAGGCCAGCATCGTCACCGGCGACGTGGGGGAGCGGGCCACCGCCGACGCGATGATCGCTGCGGCAGTCGAGGGCTTCGGCCGCGTCGACGTCGTGGTCAACAACGCCGGCATCACCCGCGACCGGATGCTCTTCAACATGTCCGACGAGGAGTGGGACCAGGTGATCCACATCCACCTGCGCGGCCACTTCCTGCTCTCCCGCAATGCCGCGGCGTACTGGCGCGCGCAGGCCAAGGAGTCCGGTCCGGTCAACGCGAGCGTCGTCAACACCGCATCGGAGGCGTTCCTCTCCGGGCCGCCCGGACAGGCCAACTACGGCGCGGCCAAGGCCGGCATCGCCGCGCTCACGGTCTCGACGGCGCGCGCGATGGCGAGCAGCGGCGTCCGCGCCAACGCGATCTGCCCGCGAGCCCGGACGGCGATGACCGCCCAGGTGTTCGGCGAGGACCAGTCCGGGATGGACGTCGACCCCTACTCGCCCGAGCACGTGGCGCCCGTTGTCGCCTACCTCGCATCCGATGCCGCGGAGCGCATCACCGGCCAGGTCTTCGTCGTGTACGGCGGCATGGTGGCGCTCGTCGCGGCCCCGGTCGTCGAGGAGCGCTTCGACAAGGCCGGCAACCTGTGGACGGCCGACGACCTCGACAAGCAGCTCGGCGGCTACTTCACCGACCGTGACCCCTCTGTCGGCTTCGCGGCCGACTCGATCATGAAGCTGAAGGCGCAAGAGATGCAAGAGATGGGTGGAGCATGAACCGCTTGGACGGCAAGGTCGCCATCGTCACCGGTGGCGCGCAGGGGCAGGGCGAGGCCATCTCGCGGCACTTCGTCGCCGAGGGCGCGAAGGTCGTCATCGCCGACATCGCGAAGGAGGCCGGGCAGGCCCTGGCCGACGACCTCGGTCCCGGTGCGCACTACGCCGACCACGACGTGAGTGACGCGGCCTCCTGGGCGCGCGTCGTCGAGGACGCGAACGAGCGGTTCGGCCCGGTCAACGTGCTCGCCAACAACGCCGGCATCCTCCGCTTCGGCGACATCGAGCGGCAGCCGGCCGAAGAGGTCGAGCTGATCTGGCGGATCAACCAGCTCGGCTGCTTCCTCGGCATGCAGGCCGTCACCCGCACCATGCGCAAGAACGGCGGCGGCTCGATCATCAACGCCTCCTCCGTCGAGGGCCTCGCCGGCATGGCCAGCTGCACGGCGTACGCCGCCACGAAGTGGGCGATCCGCGGCATGACCAAGTGCGCCGCGATGGAGCTCGGCCCCAAGGGCATCCGGGTGAACTCGATCCACCCCGGCATGATCGACACCCCGATGACCCGCGTGCACGGTGGCGACGCGGCCATGGAGTTCGGCGCCTCCCGGGTGCCGCTGCGCCGGGTCGGCTACCCCGAGGACATCGCGCCGCTCTACGTCTTCCTCGCCAGCGACGAGTCGTCGTACATCAACGGCGCCGAGATCTCGATCGACGGAGGCGTGACGTCGACCCACGCCTTCGGCGGCTAGTTTCCACGCATGGCAAACCAGCGCGGCCAGGTCGTGATGAGTCACGACGAGCAGGTCGAGTTCCTCCTCCAGCAGCGGTCCTCGACCCTCGGGACCTTCGGTCCGCAGGGACAGATCCACCTCGTCGGCATGTGGTACGGCGTGCTCGACAACCAGATCTGGTTCGAGACCAAGAAGAAGGCGCAGAAGACCGTCAACCTGCGCCGCGACCCGCGCTGCTCGTTCCTCGTCGAGGCCGGCCACACCTACGACCAGCTCCGCGGCGTCGCGATCGAGGGCCAGGGCGTCGTGATCGAGGACGAGCAGGTCGTCTGGGACGTCTGCGTCAACATCTTCGAGCGCTACAACGCGCCGTACACCGAAGAGATGAAGCCGTTCGTGGAGTTCATGGCCAAGAACCGTGCGGCCATCCGCCTCGACGTCGACCGGGTCCGGTCCTGGGACCACCGCAAGCTCGGGCTGCCCGCCATGGAGCTGGGCGGCTCCACGGCGGCGTTCCTGGAGTAGCTCAGGCCCCCAGGGACGTCATACGAATCGAGCCCTCTGGGCCACGATTCGTATGACGTCCCGACGCCCGTCAGCTCAGGCCGGGTAGGGCAACAGGCCCTGGTTGACCTGCTCCCATGCGGTGCGGAGAGCGGCCAGGTCCTGCGGGCGCTTCTTGGCGAGGTCCGCCTGCTCGCGCGAGTCGGCCTCCACGTCGTACAGGTGGTCGACGCCGTCGATCCGCACGTACTTGAGGTCGCCGCGGCGCAGCGCCCGGCCGCCGCGCGTGCGCCAGAAGAGGTCGCGCTCCGGGACCCGACGTCCCTGGAAGAGGTGCGGGACCAGGCTGGTGCCGTCGAGCGGGTACGCCGGGTCCGGCTTGGCGCCGCCGAGCTCGAGGAAGGTCGCGGTCCAGTCGGTGGTGTAGACCGGCAGGTCGTCGACCTGGCGGGCGCGGACCTGCCCTGGCCAGGAGAGGATCATGGGGACCCGGATGCCACCTTCGTTGACGCTGGCCTTGTTGCCGCTGAATGGCCAGTTGTACGAGAAGCGCTCGCCACCGTTGTCGCTGGCGAAGAGGATGAGTGTGTCGTTCTCCTGGCCGGTCCGACGCAGCTCGCGCAGGACGGTGCCGATGGCGGCGTCGAGGGTCTCGACCATCTCGACGTACTTGTCGACCGAGCCGCCGTCGTAGTGGAAGAGGGCCGTGCGGTCCCCGGCCTTGATGCGGGCGGTGATCTCGTCGCTGACCGCCTTGTCGCCGGGGCCTTCCCACGGCCAGTGCGGCGAGGTGAAGTTGAGGTTGAGGAGCCAGGGGTTCTTCTGCCTGGCGCTGCGGCGGACGACCTCGACGGCCTTCTCCTTCAGGATGTCCGTGTAGTAGCGCGGGTCCTGGGTCAGCTCCTCGCCCTCGTACAGGTCGTAGCCGAACGTCGTGTACTTGCTGAAGTAGTCGACGCCTCCGGAGTAGTTGCCGTAGAAGTAGTCCCACCCGGACTTCAGCGGTGAGAACCACGGTAGGAAGCCGCCGTGCCACTTGCCGACCATGTTGGTGGAGTAGCCGGCCCCGCGCAGCAAGGGCGCGAGGGTCGGGTGCTCCGGCGGGATGCCGTCGACGGGTGTCGGAGCCCCGATCGGCTCCTGCAGCCCGCCGGGGATGCGGCCCGGGTGCCGGCCGGTGTAGAGCGCTATCCGGGTGGGAGAGCACACCGCACCGGCGGAGTAGCCCTGCGTGAACCTCAGCCCGGAGGCGGCGAGCTTGTCGAGGTTGGGCGTGCGGATGTGCGGAGCACCGTACACGCTGAGGTCGGCGGCGCCGAGATCGTCGGCGAAGATCACGAGGATGTTGGGGCGCGGAGTCTTGCCGTGCCGGGCGACAGCACGGAACGGCTGCTCGGCGTACGCCGAGTCCGCGTTGGTCACGGCCGCGGTGGCGCCGAGTGCGCCGACGGCGGCGCCTGCCAGGGTGCGCCGGGTGAGGCCGCCGGCACGAGAGGGGGAGTGGTCGGTCATGGTCCTTCTTCCGAGTCGAGGGACAATAGGCGAGTGAGACGGCCGACATACTAGAGCTAACACGACAGACGTGGTGGACGTCCAGCTGGTGGCGGTGGTTGGCTGTCCCGTGTGACGCGACGGGTCGATGTCGACTACCTCGTGGTCGGTGCGGGTGCGACCGGCATGGCGTTCACGGACTCGCTGATCGACCACGCCGACGTACGCGTGGCGCTGGTGGATCGCCGCTACGCCCCCGGCGGGCACTGGCTCGCGGCGTACCCGTTCGTGCGCCTGCACCAGTCGTCCACCTTCTACGGCGCCGCGTCGACGGTGCTCGGGGGTGGCCGGATCCAGGAGCGCGGTCCCGAGGCCGGTCTCCACGAGCGGGCCGATCAGGCGAAGATCTGCAGCTACTTCGGCGACCTGCTGACCGACCGGATGCTGGCGTCCGACCGGGTCGAGTTCTTCGCCGGCTGCGACTACCTGGGGGAGCGCACCTTCGTCTCTCGGGTCTCCGGGCAGACGTACGAGGTGCCGGAGACCTGCCGGATCGTCCACGCCAGCTATCTGTCTCCCGACATCCCGGCCGAGTCGAAGCCGCGGTTCGGCGTGTCCGACGGTGCCCGGGTGATCCCGGTCAACGACCTGGCCCGGCTCGAGGACGCGCCTGGCCAGTTCGTCGTCGTGGGGTCCGGCAAGACCGCGACCGACTCCTGCATCTGGCTGCTCGCCCGCGGCGTCGATCCGGACGCCATCTGCTGGGTGCGGCCGCGCGATCCGTGGATGCTCAACCGAGCGCTCATCCAGCCCGATCCCGTGATCTACCTGGGCATGGTCGCCGACATGATGGCGGCCGCTGCGACGGCGGCGTCGCTCGACGACCTCTTCCTGCGTCTGGAAGAGCTCGACATCATGCAGCGCATCGACCCGACCGTCACGCCGACGATGGCCAAGGCGCCGACGCTCGGACGGTGGGAGCTCGACCAGCTGCGCACCATCGACAACGTCGTACGTCTCGGACACATCCAGACCGTCCGTCGTGGCCGGCTCGACCTGACCGAAGGATCGGTCGGGATCGCGGACGATGCCGTCGTCGTCGACTGCGCGGCCGACGGCCTGAAGCGGCGGCCGCGAGTGGCGATCTGGGGGCCAGACGCGATCACTCCGCAGCCGGTCCGCGCCGGTTTCCCGTGCTTCGGTGCCGCGCTTGTCGGGTACGTCGAGGCGACCCGCGACGACGACGCGGAGAAGAACCGGTTGTGCCCGCCCTCGTCGTTCGGCAACACGCTGACGGACTGGGCCGAGATGAACGTGATCGGCTTCCGCAACTCAGCCGCTTTCGGCTCCGAGCCGGACATCAAGGACTGGTCGAACCGGGTCGCCCTCAACCCGGCGCGCCTCCCGCCCGACTACCCCGACTCCGCGCAGCTCGATGACGCCGTACGCCGTCTGCGGGCGAACACGTCCGCAGGAGTGGCCAGGCTCGCTCAGCTGGGCGGGTTGGGCTAGCAGGCACCGGCCGGTCCTCTAGAACCTGGTGAGGCCGCGCTTGATCTCGTCCTGTTCCTGGGACGACATCGCCTCCCACTTGCCGGGATTGATCCACCACGAGAAGCAACCCTTGCCCAGCCACGCCATCACGGAGTCGTGGGCCCGGAGCGGCGACGAGAGGTGGCGAGCGACGTAGAGATCCAGGGCCTGCCGATCTGTCGATCCGAGGATCAGACGTGTCGTCGGCTCGTCCGTCGCGGCTTCGGGGTCGCTTCGTTGTGGGACGACGGCGATGGCCAGGGGAAACGGAACGGACCCGCCATCGTCGATGTCTTGCGCCTCGAAGAAGTCCGCATAGCTCAGGGCGACGCCGTTGACGGACTCGTGCGACGCGGTGTGGATGGCGACCGAGCCGGACTCCGTGGACGGCAACGACAGGTCGGCGTGCAGCGAGAGGCGGAGCTGCTCGAGCTGCCTGTAGTGCTCCTGCGTCCTCGCCAGTCGCGCGTCGAATCCGGGCGTTGCGAAGAAGCTCGATACTCCGCTGTCTCGCTTCCTGAGGAAGTTCAGGAGATCGATCAGGTCAGAGCGGTTCTGCCACTCGATCGTCGTGGTGCGGATGAGCTGTCGACGGTAGTCGTCGAGGTGGCGCAACCGGCGAGCGTTCTCGAAGCCGGCGAACTCCTTGTGGTCGTGGGTGCCGCAGAACCCGGGGAAGGTCGATGCCTTGGACGGTGCCTCGCTGCCGATGCGCGAGGCGCGAGGGTAGGCGGTGAAGGTCTCGGGGTTCTTGGGCGTCTTCAGGCCCTTGCCGCCGTCCGCGATGACCTCGAGGAAGGTCTGCGAGATCACGTGGGACCCGATCGGCGGTCTCCTGCACTTCGGCCACAAGCACTGACGGCGGGCGTCGAGCTGGGTACGCCACGTCGTCAGCCGCGGCCTCAGCCCGGCGATGTCAGCGTCCGGTAGGCCGGCGGCCGAGAGGGCATCAACCAGCTTGTCGACGTTCCGGATCACTGCCGCGAAGACCCTCCGTCAGTCGCGGAGGAGGAGCTTGACCGCGACCTCGATCTGCTGACCGGTCTCGGCGGCGGTGGTGCGGCCGGTGACCCAGCCGACGAGGGCGGAGAGCCAGACGTCGCCGATGACGCGGGCGATGGCGACGTCTTCCTCGGTGAGCTTGTCGTGGCCCTCGGGGTGCATCGCCTTGGTCAGCATCGAGGTCAGCAACATGCCGACCTGGTGGATCTCGGCGGCGACGGATCCGTCGGCGAACATGAAGGCGCGGGTGAGGGCCTCGGTGAGCTGGGGGTCGCTCTGCATGCCGCGGGTCGTGCGTTTGAGCGAGTTGATCACCCGTTCGGCGGCGGTGTCGCCTTCGGAGGGGCGCTCGCGCATGATCGCCTCGGTGCGCTCGAACTCGCGCTGCAGCGCCGAGACGAGCAGGTGGATCTTGGAGGGGAAGTAGCGGTAGAGCGTGCCGAGCGCGACGTCGGCCTGCTCGGCGACCGCTCGCATCTGTACGGCGTCGAAGCCGCCCTGCGAGGCGAGCGTGATCGTGGCGTCGAGGATCCGCTTGCGGCGGTCGCGCTGGGCGGCCGAACCGAGGTCCTCGACGGCCAGAGAGTTGGCGCTGCTCACTCGGACCCCCATGGGTGTTGTTGTGGCCGCCCCGAACACGACGGCGGTCCGCCGATTCTAGTGACCAGATCCGGCGTACCCGCTGGTAACGACTCTGTGATCTGCAACTAGGCTAACAATCCATGGTCTAAAATAGGAACACGTTCCAGTTCGCCAGGGCACCGTGTCCGACGGATCGAGAGATTGAGGTGCGGATGCGAGTCGCGTTGCTGTCCTATCGGAGCAAGCCGCACTGCGGGGGACAGGGCATCTACATCCGCCACCTCAGCCGCGAGCTGGTCAACCTCGGCCACTCCGTGGAGGTGTTCTCCGGCCAGCCCTACCCGGAGCTCGACCCGGGCGTGGAGCTGACGAAGCTGCCGAGCCTCGACCTCTACCGCGAACCGGACCCGTTCCGGTTGCCGAAGCTCAAGGAGTTCCGCGACCGGATCGACGTCGAGGAGTTCGCGACCATGTGCGCGGCCGGCTTCCCCGAGCCGAAGACCTTCAGCCTGCGCGCCGTACGCGAGCTGAGCGGCCGCGTCGACGACTTCGACATCGTCCACGACAACCAGGTGCTCGGCTACGGGATGCTCGAGATCGAGAAGCTCGGGCTGCCGCTGCTCACGACCCTGCACCACCCGATCAGCTACGACCGCCGCATCGACATCGCCGCCACCAAGAACCCGTGGCGCAAGTTCACGCTCACCCGCTGGTACGGCTTCGTGAAGATGCAGGCGCGGGTGGCCCGTCAGGCCCGCAAGATCCTGACGCCGTCCGAGACGTCCAAGCGCGACATCGCGAAGGACTTCGGCGTCGACCCCGAGCGGATGCAGGTCATCCTGCTGGGCGTCGACGACGCGTTCGTGCCGCCGACCAAGCCGCGAGTGCCCGGCCGGATCATGGCGATGGCGAGCGCCGACGCGCCGATGAAGGGCATCGCGACGCTGCTCGAGGCGTTCGCCAAGCTGCGCACCGAGCGTGACCTCGAGCTGCTGCTCGTCACCAAGCCCAAGGAGGGCGGCCGCACCGAGAAGCTGATCGACAAGCTGTCGATCAACGACTCGGTCCGCTTCGTGCACGGCATCAGCGACGCCGAGCTCGTCGAGCTGATGGGCTCGGCCGAGCTCGCCTGCGTGCCGTCGCTGTACGAGGGCTTCTCGCTCCCGACTGCCGAGCTGATGGCGTGCGCCACTCCGCTCGTCGTCTCGGACGCCGGAGCGATCCCCGAGGTCGTCGGACCCGACGGGCTGTGCGCCGACCTGGTCACGCCTGGCGACGTCGGCGAGCTCGAGGCCGCGATCGCGAAGATGCTCGACGACCCCGAGCGCCGCGCGCGGTACGGCGCGGCCGGGCGCAAGCGCGTCGAGGAGCTGTTCAGCTGGCGGGCGGTGGCCGCCAAGGTCGCCATCGCGTACGAAGAAGTCATCGCCGACTACCAGGAGGAGCGCACCAGTGCTGACCGTTGACTTCGACCGGCTGGGCCTGCGGCCCGGCGAGCGGGTGCTCGACATGGGTGCCGGCGGTGGACGCCACGCGTTCGAGATGTACCGCCGTGGGGCCGACGTCGTCGCGTTCGACATGGACGCCGACGAGCTGGCCGGCGTGCTCGAGATCTTCGGTGCGATGAAGGAGCAGGGCGAGGTCCCGGCTGGTGCCTCGGCCGACATCAAGCAGGGCGACGCCCTGCAGCTGCCCTTCGCCGACGGCGAGTTCGACCGGATCGTCGCGGCCGAGGTGCTCGAGCACATCCACGCCGACGTCGACGCGATCAAGGAGCTCGTGCGCGTGCTGCGCCCCGGCGGCACCCTGGCGATCTCGGTGCCGCGCTGGCTGCCCGAGGTCATCAACTGGAAGCTCTCCGACGACTACCACAACGCCCAGGGCGGGCACATCCGGATCTACACCGACCACGAGCTGATCGACAAGGTCACCAAGGCCGGGAAGTTCAACGATGGCACGGCCGGCGACGCGATGGTCTTCGAGGGCAAGGACTATGCCCACGGACTGCACGCGCCCTACTGGTGGATCAAGTGCGCGGTGGGCGTCGAGAACGACGGCCACCCGCTCGCCAAGGCGTACCACAAGCTGCTGGTCTGGGAGATCATGAAGCAGCCCAAGACGCTGCAGTACGCCGGCAAGGTCCTCGACCCGCTGATCGGCAAGAGCATGGTCCTCTACTTCCGCAAGCCCGACGTGGCATGACGGATCCCCTCGCACAGCTTCCGTACGTCGAGGGCATCCTCACCGCCGAGCAGGTCGCGGCGACCGCGGCGTCGATCGTGGCGATGCAGGAGCCGTGTGGCGCCGTGCCGTGGAGCGTCGGCGAGCACGTCGACATGTGGAACCACGTCGAGGCCGCCATGGCGATGCTCGTCGGCGGCGAGGCCGACGCGGCCGAGCGCGCCTACGGCTGGATGCCGACGATGCAGCGCGACGACGGCTCGTTCCCGACCAAGATGGTCAACGGCAAGGTCGAGGACGACCGCGGCGACGTCAACATGACGGCCTACCTCGCGGTCGGCATCTGGCACCACTGGCTGGTCCGCCGCGACATCGCGTTCGTGCACCGTTTCTGGCCGAGCGTGCGGTCCGCCCTCGACTGGGTGGTCTCGCAGCAGCTGCCGTTCGGCGGTATCAACTACACGCCGACCGAGGACTTCGCGCTGCTGACGGGCTCCTCGAGCATCTACCAGTCGCTGCGCGCCGGCGTCGCGCTCGCCGACCTGCTCGACGACCCCCAGCCGGAGTGGGAGCTCGCCGGCGGCCGGCTCGGCCACGCCGTACGCGAGCACCGCGACCTCTTCGAGGACAAGTCGGCGCACTCGATGGACTGGTACTACCCGGTCCTCGGCGGCGCCGTACGCGGGCGGGACGCCTTCGAGCTGCTCGAGAGCCGCTGGGACGAGTTCGTCCGACCGGGCCTCGGCATCCTCTGCGTCGACACCAACCCGTGGGTGACCGGCGCGGAGACCTGCGAGCTCGCGATGGCGCTCGACACCCTCGGCGACCACCGTCGCGCGCTGACGCTGATCAAGGACATGCAGCACCTGCGCGAGGACGACGGCCGCTACTGGACCGGCTGGGTGTACGGCGACGAGTCGGAGACCGTGCCCGAGGGCGAGCCGCGCAACGTCTACTGGCCGGTCGAGTACACGACCTACACGGCCGCCGCGGTCATCCTCGCCATCGACGCCCTCGGCGAGGTCGCCGGGCACAGCACCGCCGGCTCCGGCATCATGCGCGGCACCTCGCTGGCACCGCACTTCGCCGAGCTCGCCCTGGAGTGCGGCTGCCCGTCAGCCGACAGCGTCTCCAGCCTGTCCTGACGTCCGGCGCAGCACCCGCATCGAGCCCAGCGCCTCCACCTCGGTGAAGGCGCCGCCCTCCAGCGCGCGCAGGAAGACGTGGTAAGGCGGCTGCCCGCCGTCCGCGGGGTCGGGGAAGACGTCGTGGATGACGAGCAGTCCGTCGCTGGTCAGCCAGTGCGCCCAGCCGGAGAAGTCGTTCTGCGCGTGCTCCTCGGCGTGGCCCCCGTCGATGAAGAGCAGCGACAGGGGAGTGCGCCAGTACGCCGCGACCGTGGTGCTCTTGCCGATCACCGCGACGACCTGGTCCTCGAGCCCGGCGAGCGCGATGTTGCGACGGAAGATCGGGAGTGTGTCCATCAGCCCGAGCTCCGCGTCGACGAGGGAGTCGTCGTGGTGCTCCCAGCCGGCCTGGTTCTCCTCCGAGCCGCGGTGGTGGTCGACCGTGAAGACGGTGCCACCGACCTCGCGAGCAGCGGCGCCCAGGTAGATCGCGGACTTGCCGCAGTAGGTGCCGACCTCGAGTGCCGGGCCGTAACGGAGTCGCTCGCGGGCGTAGCGGTGCAGCAGGAGCCCCTCGTCCGGGGGCATGAAGCCCTTCGCGTGCAGAGCGTGCTGCAGCAGGTCGGCCGGCATGTTCGTCACGGACCGGACCCTAGGGCACGGCCGGCGTTGCGGCCTCCAGAGCCTCGGCCCGACGTCGCGGACCGCGGCGAGCCGCAGCTCGCACGGTCTGTGCACGACGTGCACGATGCGGGGCCAGCTGCCGCCACCGGCGCTCCGCCTGGGCAAACGGCGGCGGTGCCCGTTAGGATTGGAACACGTTCTAGTTCTCGGTGGTTGAGGCGCGAGCGAGGCGAGCCTCGAAACCACCACGCCGAGGAGCCGCATGTCGATCGGGATCTCCGACGAGCACGTCGAGCTGGCCGCGAGCCTGCGCAAGTGGGCGGCCGACCTGAAGGGCCGCGAGCTCGCGCGCGCCGCTGAGACCGACGCGGACGCGACCTTCGAGACCGCCTGGCAGGCCGGGCAGGAGATGGGGATCGCGACCATCGGGCTCCCCGAGTCGGCCGGCGGGGGTGGCGGTTCGGTGCTGGACGTCGCCGTGGCGCTCGAGGCCTGTGCCTACGAGCTGGTGCCCGGTCCGTTGCTCGGCCCGGCGGTGGCGTCGCTCGTCCTTCCCGAGATGTCGGCGGACGCGATCGTGGGGATCGGGCTGTCTGACGTGATCTGGGACCTGCCGTCGGCCACCCACGTACTGCTCGCCGACGCCGGCGGCTCCTGGTCGGTCTACCCACGAGACGCGGTCGAGGCGTCCTCGTCGGTCGGCCTGGACCTGAGCCGCCGGTTCGGTACGGCGCGGGTGGTCGACGAGTCAGCCGGAGTCGCCGTACCCGGGGTGACGACCGACCTGCTCCGCCGTACGACGATCACGCTGGCCGCCGCGGAGGCCGCCGGTGTGGCGCGCTGGTGCCTGGCGACCGCGGTGGAGTACGCGAAGGTCCGCGAGCAGTTCGGGCAGAAGATCGGTGCCTTCCAGGCCATCAAGCACCTGTGCGCGGAGATGCTGGAGACCGCCGAGGCGGTGACCGCGGCCGCGTGGGACGTCGCGGGTGTCTGCCAAGTGAATGTGGCTGAGCGTGACGACGACGAGCAGTGGGAGTTCGCGGCCGACGTCGCCGTCGCGATCGTCTTCGACGGAGCGGTCGAGGTCGCCAAGTCGTGCATCCAGGTGCTCGGTGGCATCGGGTTCACGTTCGAGCACGACGCCCACCTCTACCTGCGCCGGGCGCTGGCCCTGCGCGCGCTCGTCGGCGACAGCGACGCGGCCGCCGAGCGCCTCACCGCGTCGGCGGTCGACGGCACCCGGCGACGGGTCCACCTCGACCTCGACGGCCGTGACGAGCCGATCCGCGGCGAGATCCGGGAGACCGTGGAGCGGATCGCCGCGCTGCCTCCGGAGGAGCGACGTGCCGCCTTCGTGGAGACCGGCTACCTGACCCCGCACTGGCCCGCGCCCGACGGCCTCGGGGCGGATGCGGTCACCCAGGTCGTCATCGACCAGGAGCTCGCGCGAGCCGGGCTGACCCGGTCCGACATCGTGATCGCCGGCTGGGCGGTGCCGACGATCCTCGAGCACGGCACCGAGGAGCAGCGCGAGCGGTTCGTGCGTCCGTCGCTGCTGGCCGAGCTGACCTGGTGCCAGTTGTTCTCCGAGCCCGGGGCGGGCTCCGACCTCGCGTCGCTGCGGACCCGCGCCACCAAGGTGGACGGCGGCTGGAAGCTGTCCGGGCAGAAGGTCTGGAACTCTGTCGCCGAGCGCGCCGACTGGGGCATCTGCCTGGCCCGCACCAACCCCGACGTGCCCAAGCACAAGGGCATCACCTACTTCCTGGTCGACATGAAGAACAGTCCCGGCATCGACGTGCGGCCGCTGCGCGAGATCACCGGCAAGGCGCTCTTCAACGAGGTCTTCCTCGACGACGTGTTCGTCCCCGACGAGATGGTGGTCGGCGAGGTCGACGACGGCTGGAGGCTGGCCCGCACCACGCTCGCCAACGAACGGGTGGCGATGGCGACCGCGCGGCTGTCGAAGAGCACCGAGCGGGCCATCGAGCTGGCCGCCGCGGGCGTGACGTCGGCACAGCGCGTCGCCGTTGGGCGCTCGATCGCGCTGGCGACCGTCTGCTCCCTGCTGGGAGTGCGCGGCACGCTGCGCTCACTCGCCGGCCAGGGCCCCGGCGCGGAGTCGAGCGTCGCCAAGCTCCTCGGCGTACGCAACCGTCAGGACGGTGCCGAGCTCGTCGTCTCGCTGCACGGTGACGCCGTACTCCTCGACGCGTCGGACGACGTGCGCGCCGACGTCTGGGAGATGCTCAACACCCGGTGCCTGTCGATCGCGGGTGGTACGACGCAGATCCTGCGCAACGTCGCGGGGGAGCGGATCCTCGGGCTGCCCCGTTAGACGTCAAGTGTCAGCCGGAGCCGCACTGTGTCGCCGACGTCGACCTCCTCGGTCCGCCGTACGGCGAGCTTGAGCGGCACGATGTAGCCGCCGTCCTTGGGCCACAGCGAGGTCGTCCAGGTCGAAGCGCCGAGGTGCACGGTCACCGGGATCATGCCCCAGCCGTAGGTGACGGCGGCCGCGACGGACTCGATCGTCGCGGCGTCGTCCTCGGGGACGCTGACGAAGTGGTGCGGGGCCGGGCCACGCCAGTGCCAGACATCTCCTGAGAACTCGAGATCCATGTCGCGACGATAGGCGAGACGTCAGCGCGTGCCACCTCGATCGGACTGCGGTTCGAGCGGATCGGGCTCACGACGTACGGGCGGGGCGACCTGAAGGGACTGGCCCGGCTAGGCAACATCCCCTGCTAGCCGGGCGCAGTCCGTGCCTCAGTCGATCTTCGCCAGCGCTCCTGGGCCGAAGACGGGACCGACGACGTACGGCGCGTCGGCAACGTCGACGCCGCCCGGCAGCGTGAGCTGGTCGGGCACCAGCTCGGTGATGCTGGTCGTGCCGCCTCCGCCATGACCGTGCCGGCGCCACGACGAGCCGTGGTGGTCACCGCGGACGAGGAACAGCCCGCCGATCTCGGCCCCCGGGATCGGGGTGGGGCTCTCGACCGCCAGCCAGCTCAGCTTCGAGAGCGTGACGGCGTAGATGCCCTTCTTGCCCGCGCCGAGGTCGACGATCGACGCCAGGCCGTCGGCGTACCGCTTGCACGATCCCCAGGGCCTCTCGGGGTCGCAGACGGCGTCGGTCGTGCCGGGGCGCACCCGCCAGATCTCGGAGGTGCCCGGGGTGGCCGGGTAGCCGCGGAGCTCGCCGATGTACCAGGCGCCGTCGGCGCCCACCGTCACGGAGGTGGCCACGGCCTCGGCCGTCGCCGGGGTGCCGGCGCCCGGAAGGCCTTCGGGTGTCTCGACCACGCGCGGCTTCAGCCGGGCGACGGTCTCGATGTCGCCGGACTTGGAGACGTGCAACAGGTCGTTGCCCGCGGCGTCGGCGACCAGGACACTGCCGTCGCGCAGGGCTGCCAGTCCGAACGGGTTGCTGTCCGCAGGCAGGTTCTCGAGGTCGTACGGGTCGGGGTCGGACTCCTGGTACTCCGCGATGTCCGCGAACGCCACCGGCGCCGCCCAACCCGGCCTCCACTTGAAGAGGGTCGCGCCGTTGTCTGCAGCCGGCTCGTCCGGGGACGCGCCGCCGGTGAGCAGCCAGATCGTGCCGTGGCGGCCTGCCGCGATTGCCGGCGCGAAGTTGGTGGGCACCTGGCCGAGCTCGATCTTGCGAGGTGCGCTGCCGTGCCGGGCGCCGCGCCAGTGGTGCCAGTGGTGCCGCGGTTCGAGGACCAGGCTGAACGTGCCGTCCGTCTCGGTCACCAGGGTGCGACCGTGGCCGAGGGCGTCGACGCCGCGCGGGCCGTCCAGCCCGTCGAGCACGGTCTCGAGCGAGCCCTGGTCGTGGTGTTTGCCGCCGCCGTGACCTCCGTGACCGGCGAGCGCCGACGCGGCCCCCGATACTGCGAGTGCCAGCACCGCTCCTGCTGCCAAGCTGGTGGTGATCCGTCTCTTCACCATGAGAGTCCCTCCCGGACGTCGATGTAGTCGTCCCAGATCACTCCTGCGCGAAGATGACCGCAACAGTCGAAATTGGGTACTTCGTCCGACTGGCGGACCGCGGAGCGGAGTCTGTGTATGTCAGCAGCCTGCTGCAGGTCGCCGTTCTCGAGGTCGTCACCGGGCGCCGTCTGGTACGCCGACTCTCCGAAGGAGGCGGTTCCGCGTTGTTCGAACGTTCGTGCGGAAGACCAGGACGAACGTTCGAACAACGCGAAAGCGACCCGCCGCGGCAGCCCGCGGCCTCGAGGCGGGCTCGCACCTCACCCCGGACGGGTCTCAACCAGCAGCGAGAGCCCGTTCGCGGCGCCAGCCGTTCCAGTGCCAGTGCAGGTAGCGGTCGATGGCGCGGACGACGTGGGCGGAGCGGATGGAGGGGAAGACGTCGAAGGCGTGCTGGGTGCCGGGGAGCTCGGCGTAGACGACGGTGGCGCCGGAGGTCTCGCGCAGGCGCGCGACGAAGAGGCGGGCCTGGTCGACGGCGACGAGTGAGTCGTGGGCGCCGTGGATGACGAAGAAGTCGGGGGCGTCCTTGTCGATCCGCAACAGGGGAGTGCCGGCCTCGAAGACATCGGGGTCGTCTGCCCAGCGCTGCTTCACGACCCGTGGGGCGAGGAACTTGTCGCGCATCAGCTCCGCCGAGCGCAGGCCCGTCGAGCCGGCGAAGTCGTAGACGCCGTAGTGGGGGACGGCGACTGCGACGCTGGTGTCGGCGCTCTCGAACCCCGGCTGGTAGTCGGGGTCGTTGGCCGTGACGGCGGCGAGGGCGGTCAGGTGACCGCCCGCGGAGCCGCCGGTGATGGCGATGTAGTCGGGGTCGCCGCCGTACTCGGCGATGTGGTCGCGGATCCAGGCGATGGCGCGCTTCACGTCGACGATCTGTGCGGGGAAGGGGTCGCGCGGCGCGAGGCGGTAGTTGATGGCGACGCAGATCCAGCCCTTGGCGGCCAGGTGCTGCATCAGCGGGATGCCCTGCTGGTCCTTGTTGCCGATCGTCCACGCGCCGCCGTGGACCTGGAGCAGCACGGGCGCACGACCGTCGGTGCCGGCGGCGGGACGGTAGACGTCGAGCAGGCCACGCTTGCCGTGCTCGGGTGCGTAGACGACGTCCTTGTCGACGACGACGTCGACGTTGCGCATCCGGAAGGGGTTCGCCAACCGCCGCCATGGAGTCGCGAGCTCGGCCGGGGTCGGCTTCGCGTCCAGCTGTTCGACGTAGTCGACGCCGAGACCCTCGACGAGTGCGTCCTCGACCTCGGCGCGCGAACGCCGGGCCTGACCGACCAGGAAGGCCTGGCCGGCCAGGTTGAGCCCGGCCAGTGCCAGCCCGAGCCGACGCCGGGGACGCCGTCCGTCCGCCCTTCTCCTCAGGACGTGCGCGGCGGTGTCAGCGGCGGTGAGCGTCATCAGATGGGGCGCGAGCTCCGTGGTCAGCCAGCCTCCGAAGAACGACGGGACGGCGGACCGGTAGCCCGGCACGGGCCGGATCGCGTTGGCGGTGAGAGCTGCGGTCACGATCTGGCGACGGAGGAACCCCATGTGGACAAATGTAGAACGCGCCTGGGTGAGACCACGGTCACCGTTGCCGGACGGGCGCAACGTCGTTACAACTAGAACACGTTCCACGTGTACACATTGCACTAGTACACATTGCAATTTGGGGAGCTGAGGGTGCCATGGATCGTCTGTCAGGGCTGGATGCGAGCTTTCTCTATCTGGAGACGCCCGCGCAGCTGATGCATGTCTGCGGTGTCATCGTGCTCGACCCCAGCACCATGCCGGGTGGCTACTCGTTCGACGCGTTCCGGGGCGAGATCGACCGCCGGGTGCGCGATGTCCCAGAGTTCACCCGGCGGTTGCGCAAGGTGCCGCTCGGCCTGGACCACCCGATCTGGGTGCACGACCGGCACTTCGACATCGACCGGCACGTGCACCGGCTCGCGCTGCCGTCGCCGGCGGGCCCAGCCGAGCTGGCCGAGCTCACCAGCCACTTCGCAGGCCTGCCGCTGGACCGGTCGCGGCCGCTGTGGGAGATGTGGGTGATCGAGGGGTATGACGGCGCGCACGCCCACGACTCGGTGGTCGTCTTCATGAAGATGCACCACGCGACCGTCGACGGCGTCTCCGGCTCCAACCTGCTCTCGCACCTGTGCAGCCTCGAGGCGGACGAGCCGCCGATGGAGCCCTCCGAGCCGCTCGTGATCGGCCGCGAGCCGGGCCAGAGCGAGCTCTTCGGTCGCGCCCTGATCACCACGGTGACCCGCCCCCTCAGCGCCGTGCGCCTGGTCACGCCGTCGGCCCAGCTGATCACCAAGACGGTCGGCCGCGCGCGAGCGGGTACGGCGATGGCCGCGCCGTTCTCGGCGCCGCGCACGTCGTTCAACGGCACCATCACGGGGCAGCGTGCGATCGCCCTGGCCGACATGGACATCGAGGACATCCGGCAGATCAAGAACGCCACCGGCACCACCGTCAACGACGTCGTACTGGCGATCGCCGGAGGCGCGCTGCGCTCCTACCTGCTCGACCGCGACGAGCTGCCGTCGAGCTCGCTGCTGGCGACCGTGCCCGTCTCGGTGCGCGCGGAGACGAAGCGTTCGAGCGGCGCCAACAAGGTGTCGGCGCTCTTCGCCAAGCTCGGCACGGACACCGAGGACCCGTTGGAGCGTCTCCAGGACATGGCGGTCCACAACAAGTTCGCCAAGGAGCACCACCAGGCGATCAGCGCGGACTCGCTGCAGGACTGGGCCGAGTTCGCCGCACCGCGCACCTTCGGCCTCGCCGTCCGCGCGTACGCCGGCCTGAAGCTGCCCGAGAAGCACCCGGTCGTGCACAACCTGGTCATCTCCAACGTCCCCGGACCGCCGGTGCCGCTCTACTTCATGGGTGCCCGGATCGACGGTCTCTACCCGCTCGGCCCGGTCTTCCACGGCGCCGGCGTCAACATCACCGTGATGTCCAACAACGGCCAGGTGCACGTCGGGATCATCGCGTGCAAGGAGTCGATGCCGGACGTCGGCGATCTCGTACGCCGCTTCCCGGTCGAGCTCGCCGCCCTCAAGGCGGCGGTCGTCACCGCTCAGGCACCGCCGAGCTCGATCAAGCGAGCAAGGAAGAAGAAGGCCGCCTCCGGGCGCTGAAGTCGCGGCGCCGGGCGTTGACGGTGGTGACCGCCTCGAGGAGGGCCGGCACGAACCGCTCCGACTGCAGCACGCACGCGGCATGGCCGGCCTTGACGTCGTGGATGGTGGCGCCCGGGATTCGGCGGGCCAGGGCGATCTGGTTGTCCGGCGCCAGCACGTGGTCCTGGAGGGTGACGACCACGGCGGTCGGTACGTCGATGCGGGGGAGCCACGGCCGCGAGTGGTGGCGGCCGAGCGCGGCGACCGCCTGGCCGACGGCCCAGGGGCTGGTGCTGCGGAACTCCGCGAACGCCCAGTCGTGCACGTCGTCCGGCTCCAGGTCGAGTGCCTTGGCCGCCGTACGCGCGCCGACGACCGCGATGCGCGACCGGGACAGCCCGCGGGTGCCGAGCATCGCCACCTCCATCGACGCGTGGAAGGCGCGTTCGGCGATCGACGACCGGAAGCGGTCCGTGGTCGCGCAGAGCACCAGTCCCGACACGATCTCCGGGTGCTGGCGCCACACGCGCTGGGCGATGATCGAGCCCATCGAGTAGCCGGCGACGATCACCTCGTCGAGCCCCAGCACCTCGACCAGCGCGGCGACGTCGTCGGCGCAGTCGTAGAGCGAGAACTCCTCCGACTGGATCCCGCGCCCGTGCCAGCGCTGGTCGAGCGTGACGACCCGGAACCGGCGCGACAGCGGCCCGATCGCCGGGAACCACGTCAGCAGCCCCGTGCAACCCACCGCGTGCAGGAGCACGATGGTCGGAGAGTCGGGCGACGGGCCCGGCGTATCGGTGACGTACGTCGAGCCGCGGCCGGGCAGCTCGACCATGCGTCCCTCGGGTATCCGCACGTGGGGGACGTAGATGCGATGGACGAGCTGGTCCTTGACCATCGTCAGCGGGGACGGCAGGTGCACCTGGTGACCCTCACTCTCGACCATCGCGACGGGCTGATGTAGAACAGGTTACAGTTTTGCCGTTCCGTTCGTACCCGAGACGGTCGTAGGAGATGCACGTGACGTTAGACCCCCAGACTGCGGAGTCGGTCGAGGCCGTCCGCTCGGTCGTTCGTGAGGCCCTGGACCGGGCCGCCGAGCCGGAGACACCGGACGGGGCGGACGCGGCCTGGGCGGCGTTCGCCGCTGCTGGCCTGCTGGCGCTGCCGGTGCCCGAGGCCCAGGGTGGCGAGAGCCTCGGCCTGCCCGAGGTGGCCGTGCTCCTGCGCGAGACCGGCCAGCGGGCGGTGCAGCTCCCGGTGTGGGAGACGCTCTGCTGCGGGGTTCTGACGCTCGCGGCGGTCGGTTCCGAGGAGCAGCGCGCCGCGCTGCTGCCCGGGGTCGCCTCGGGCGAGACGCTGCTGACCCCCGCGTGGCGCGAGGTGGGCACGGGCTCGACCACCGGCACGACGTACGCCGACGGGAAGGTCACCGGCCGCAAGATCGGCGTGACGTACGCCGGCCGCGCGGCCCGCCTCCTGGTGACCGCGACCGACGGGGACCGCGCCGTGGTCGCGCTGGTCGACCCGCACGGACCGGGCGTGGAGCTGCTGGAGTCCGGGTCGTCGTACGGCACCCCTCAGCACACCGTCGTCCTCGACGGCGCGCCCGCCGAGCTGCTGCCCGGCGAGGACGCCGCTCGGGTGCTGAGCGACCTCGCGGTCGCCGGCCTCGCCCTGACCGCAGCCGGCCTGGTGGTCGGCGCGCGTGACCTCACGGCGACGTACATCAAGGGGCGCACGCAGTTCGGCCGGTCGCTGGCGGAGTTCCAGGCGGTCGCGATGCAGATCGCCGACGTCTACATCGCCTCGCGGACGCTCGACCTGGCCGCCGACAACGCCGCCTGGCGGATCGCCAACGGCATCGACGTCGCCGACGACCTGGCCGTCGCGGCGTACTGGGCCTGCCACGAGGCGCCCGGTGCGATGCGCACCTGCCACCACCTGCACGGGGGCATGGGCGCCGACATCACCTACCCGATGCAGCGCTACTTCTCGTGGGTCACCGACATCGTGCACGCGCTCGAGGTGCAGGCCGACGACGTGCACGTCGAGGACCCGACGACCAAGAACCTCGAGCTCACCGCCGAGCAGCGCGCACTCAAGGCCGAGCTGCGGGACTACTTCACCGGTCTGGCCGACACTCTGCGCAAGGGGGGCGACCACCGGGATGTGGCGCTCGACCGGCACGGCGAGACCTACCAGCGCGTGGTGCGCCAAATGGGCGAGGACGGCTGGATGGGGGTCGGCTGGCCGAAGGAGTACGGCGGCCACGGGCTCGGCGAGATCGAGCAGACCATCTTCGCCAACGAGGCCCAGCGGGCCGACGTGCACCTGCCGGCAGTGACGCTGCAGACCGTCGGGCCCACGCTGATCAAGTACGGCACCCAGAAGCAGAAGGATCTCTTCCTCAAGCGGATCCTCGCCGGCGACGTGCACTTCGCGATCGGCTACAGCGAGCCCGACGCCGGCACCGACCTCGCGTCGCTGCGCACGTCGGCGAAGCGAGATGGCGACCACTACGTGGTCAACGGGCAGAAGATGTGGACCACGGGCGGCCACCAGGCCGACTACCTGTGGCTCGCCGTACGCACTGACCCGGACGCGCCCAAGCACAAGGGCATCTCGATCCTGATCGTGGACACGAAGGACCCGGGTTACTCGTTCACGCCGATCATCACGGCCGACCGCTCGCACCACGTCAACGCGACGTACTTCAACGACGTGCGGGTCCCCGTCGACATGCTCGTCGGCGAGGAGAACCAGGGCTGGAAGCTGATCACCACCCAGCTCAACCACGAACGCGTGATGCTCGGCCCCGCCGGCCGCATCGAGGGACTGCGTGACCGGGTCGCCGACTGGGCCACGAAAGCAGGCGTCATCGACCGCCCCGACGTACGCCGGGTGATGGGCGAGGTGACCGCGGTCTTCCGGGTCAACGAGCTGCTCAACTGGGAGGTCGCCCGCGCCGCCGCGGTCGGCGAGATCTCCGTCGGCGACGCCTCGTCGTCGAAGGTCTTCGCGGCCGACCAGGTGCAGCACCTCTCGGCATCGCTGGTCGACATCGTGCACCGCTACGGCGACCCCTCGGACAAGGAGACCGGCGACCTGATGACCTATCTGGACGGACAGGCCAAGCGCAACCTGGTCCTCACCTTCGGTGGGGGTGTGCAAGAGGTGCAGCGCGAGCTGATCGCCATGTTCGGCCTCGGGATGCCGCGGGTGCCCCGATGAGCGCCCACGACACGATCATGGCCGAGGCCGAGCGGATCAAGGCGCTCGGCGAGGCGTCGGAGTCGAAGGCGCCGTACGCCGTCAACCAGGCGACGATCGGCACCTGGCTCGACGCGATGGGCTACGACAACGAGCGCTTCCGCACCGGCGAGGCGCCGCCGTCGATGGCGCAGGTCTGGACGATGCCGGGGCTCGGTCGGCGCCGTCCCGACGACGACCCGCTGAGCCGGATGATGGAGGTCCTCACCGACGCGGGCTACACCGCCGTGCTCGGCACCAACTGCGAGCAGACCTACGAGCGCTACCTGCGCGTGGGCGAGGAGCTCCGGGTGACCACCGCGCTGGACTCGGTGGTCGGGCCGAAGAAGACCGCGATGGGCGAGGGCTACTTCGTGACGTCGCGCAACACCTGGTACGTCGGTGACGAGGTCGTGGCCACGATGCTCTTCCGGGTGCTCAAGTTCGTCCCTGTTCAGAGGAAGGGGGAGAAGCCATGACCGCCGGTGTGATCCGGCCGATGATGGGTCGGGACTCGCAGTTCTTCTGGGACGGTACGGCGGCCGGCGAGCTGCGCATCCAGAAGTGCAACGCCTGCGGCGTGCTCCGCTTCCCGCCCGGCCCGACGTGCGTCGAGTGCGGGAAGTTCGACCGCGGTCACGTCGTGGCGGCCGGCACCGGCACGGTCTTCTCGTACGTCGTGCACCGCTACCCGCCCGTGCCCGGCAAGGAGCTGCCGATCGTGATCGCGCTGGTCGACCTCGACGAGGGCGTCCGGATGGTCGGCGAGGTCGTGGACGCTGTGTCCGATTCTGGGGAGGACGCCGAGATCGAGATCGGGATGCGGCTGCGCGTGGACTACCGCCGCATCGACGACGAGCTGACGCTGCCGATCTGGAGGAAGCTGTGAAGACGTTGGAAGCCGGGCAGCAGATCCCCGAGTGGAGCCTGCCGATGACGCCGACCACGATCGTGAGCACCGCGATCGCGACCCGCGACTGGCAGGACGTCCACCACGACCGGGACATCGCGCAGGCGGCCGGGTCGAAGGACATCTTCATGAACATCCTGACCAGCAACGGGCTGGTCGAGAGGTACGTCGTGGACTGGCTCGGCCAGGACGCGGAGCTCAAGGGGATCGCGATCCGCCTCGGCGCGCCCGCGCACCCCTACGACACCCTGACCTTCAACGGGACCGTCGAGTCGGTCGAGGACGGGATCGCGACGATCAAGGTCGTCGGGTCGGTGTCGCTCGGCGACCACGTGACCGGGACCGTACGGGTGGTCGCACCCCCGGCGGTCGAGCTTGCCGAGACCTCGGAAGGCCGCCCATGAGCCTCTACCGCAAAGCGGCCATCGCCGGCATCGGTGCGACGGAGTTCTCCAAGGCGTCCGGTCGCTCCGAGCTCCAGCTCTCCGTCGAGGCCGTCCAGCACGCGCTCGCCGACTGCGGTCTGACCACCGACGACGTGGACGGGCTCACGACGTTCACCATGGACACCTCCTCCGAGATCGCGGTCGCCCGTGAGCTCGGGATCAAGGAACTGCGCTTCTTCAGCCGGATCAACTACGGCGGCGGCGCCGCCTGCGCGACCGTGCAACAGGCCGCGATGGCCGTCGCGACCGGTGTCGCCGACGTCGTGGTCTGCTACCGCGGCTTCAACGAGCGCTCCGAGTCGCGCTTCGGCCAGTTCTCCGTCGCCGCCGCGACCCAGGTCAACACCAACGGCCTCGACAACGCGTGGTCCTACCCGATGGGGCTCGGTACTCCGGCGGCGACCGTCGCGATGCAAGCGACCCGCTACATGCACGAGTACGGCGCCACCTCCGCCGACTTCGGCGCCGTCGCGGTGGCCGACCGACGGCACGCGGCCAACAACCCCCACGCGTTCTTCTACGGCAAGCCGATCACGATCGAGGATCACCAGGCCTCGCGGATGATCGTCGACCCGCTGCACCTGCTCGACTGCTGCCAGGAGTCCGACGGCGCGGTGGCGCTGGTCGTGGTGTCGGCCGAGCGGGCGCGCGACCTGAAGCAGAAGCCGGCGTACATCTCGGCGGCGGCGCAGGGGAGCGGTGCGGACCAGTTCGTGATGACGTCGTACTACCGCGACGACGTCGGCATCCCCGAGATGGGCGTCGTCGGTCGCGAGCTGTGGCGCCAATCCGGCCTCGGCCCGAGCGACATGCGGATGGGCATCCTCTACGACCACTTCACGCCGTACGTGCTCATGCAGCTGGAGGAGCTCGGCTTCTGCGGTCGTGGCGAGGCGCCCGGCTTCATCGCCGGCGGCGCGATCGAGGTGGACGGGAAGTTCCCGCTCAACACGCACGGTGGCCAGCTCGGCGAGGCCTACATCCATGGGATGAACGGCATCGCCGAGGGCGTCCGCCAGATCCGCGGCACCTCGGTCAACCCGGTCGACGACATCGAGCACCTCGTCGTCACCGCCGGCACCGGCGTCCCGACGAGCGGGCTGGTCCTGTCTGTCTGACGGTTTCCCCGGTGCACCGGGGAAACCGTCGCTTCTCAGGCATCGCAACGCCCGAGAAGCGACAGCAAAGGCTGAGAAGTCAGTCTGCGGTGGCCGCGAACAGGTAGCACCCGTACGCCACGTTGCGACTGTGCACGAGCGCGACGCCGGGCTCGGCCAGTACGGCGGCGAGGACGTCGGCAGCGTCGCTGCCGTCGTGCGTCCGCGTCGCCGGGTGGATCCAGCCGCGGGCGTCGTACGCGCGGAGCCTGTCGGCCGGACACGCGTCGATCTGGCGGGAATCGGACCTGTCAGCCGTGCAGCTTCTCGTCGAAGAAGGCCAGCACCCGGTCGACGCCCTCCTGCTGGCGGTGCTCGGTCAGTGTCGAGTGACCCTTGCCCGAGAACTCGACCCGGATGAACGCGTCGCCGATCTCCTCGGTGAGCGTGTCGAAGCGGGTGCCGACCGCGACGTCGCCCCGGTAGCGCAGGCCGAGGACCTGGCAGCCGCCGGCCGCGCGGGCGCGGACGTCGGCGAGGTCGGCCGGCGACAGGTTGAGGTCGGCGGCTCGCCTACGGCCGACCGGGAACGGCAGCGACGGCTGAGCGAGCACCGGCGCGACGACGGACGTGTCGACCATCATCGCCAGGGCGAACCCACCCGTGAAGCACATCCCGAGCGCGCCGACGCCCGGCCCGCCGAGCTCGCCGTGCAACGAGCGGGCCAGCGAGCGCAGCCACACCGCGATCGGCGAGGTCTTCCCAGTGGCCATGGTCGTGAACTCCCTGCTCACGCAGAGCTTGGGCAGCACCTTGCCGACGTACGCCGGCGACATCGGCCGCTCGGGAGTTCCGAAGAGGTGCGGGAGGACCACCGTGAAGCCCGCATCGACGACCTCCTCGGCGAATGCGATGACCTCGGGGGTGAGACCGGGGATCTCGTGGATGACGACCACTCCGGGGCCGGTGCCCTTGCGGTACGTCGGGTGGGTGACCCCGTCGGCGGTGTGGGACGACTGCGTCCAGCTGTCGAGGAGGGTCATGCCCGCAGTATGGCGGCGTCCGACCCGATCCCGTTTGTGACGTGGATCACGGGGAAGGGGACCTGGTGGCCGGTATCTGCCGGCCACCAGCTGCGGGAAGCGCGCGGAGGAACCCATGAACAGGATGATGAGTGCGACGGTGGTGGCCGGGGTGTTGGTGGTCGGCTCCCTGACCGCCGGCAGTGTGCTGGCACGCGACGGAGGATCGGCCGACGAACGAGCCTTGGCGCCCACGCGTGGGGATCCGAGCCGGTCGATAGAGCACCGGGTCGACAGGTTGCTGTCGCAGATGACGACGGCGGAGAAGCTGCAACAGGTGCAGCTGCTCTCGGACGGCCAGATCACAGATGCCGACGCGAAGGCCGGGGTGGGCGGCGTGTTCAGCCTCACCGACCCGGCGAAGATCGACCACTACCAGCGGATCGCGATGACGCAGTCCCGGCTGCACATCCCGATCCTGTTCGCCTACGACACGATCCACGGCTACCGGACCATCTTCCCGGTGCCGCTCGGCGCTGCCAGCTCGTTCGACCCCGACGTCGCGAAAGCAGACGCCACGATCGGCGCCCGCGAGTCGACGACGGTCGGCATCAAGCAGATCTACAGCCCGATGGTCGACGTCTCCCACGAGCCGCGATGGGGCCGGATCGTCGAGGGCAACGGCGAGGACCCCTACCTCGGCTCGGTGTTCGCGGCGGCTCGGGTGAAGGGCGCGCAGGGCAACGACTACAGCCGGCCCGACCGCGCCGTCACGAGCGTCAAGCACTTCGTGGCGTACGGCGACCCCGAGGGTGGTCGCGACTACGGCACCACTGACATGTCGGAGCAGACGCTGCGCAACCTCTACCTGCCGCCGTTCAAGGCCGCTGTCGATGCCGGTGCCGACACGGTGATGTGCTCGTTCAACTCCCTCAACGGCGTGCCCGGCTGCGCCAACGGCTACACCGAGACCCAGATCCTCAAGAGGGAGTGGGGCTTCGACGGCTTCATCGAGAGTGACTACACCGCCGTCGCCGAGACCCGCGCCTGCCCGCCGAAGACGCCCGACGAGGGCCCGTGCGGCCACGGCACGGCGGCCGACGGACCCGCTGCGGCCGCCAACGCACTGACGGCCGGCACCGACTCCGAGATGGTCAGCACCTACATCCGCGACTACGGCAAGCAGCTGCTCGCCGACGGCCGCATCTCGATGAAGCGGCTCGACGACGCCGTACGCCGGATCCTGCGCGTCAAGTTCCGCGCGGGGCTGTTCGAGCGCCCGTACGTCGACCAGGCCAAGGCCACCGACCCGGCGAGCTTCCTCACGACAGCCGACCGCACGGCCGCACGCACGGCTGCCGCGCGGTCGATGGTGCTGCTCCAGAACAAGGGCCAGACGCTGCCGCTCGACCCGTCGAAGAAGACAGCGGTGATCGGACCGCTCGGCGACGCCCAGCACGACATGCTCGGCCCGTGGTGGGGCAAGGGTGAGGACGCCGACGCCGTCAGCGTGCTGCAGGGCATCACGGACGGGTCGTCCGCGACCACGACGTACGCTCAAGGCTGCGCGCTGAGCAACAAGGAGCCGGCCGACTACGACCCGTCTCAGGACTGCCCGTCCGACGCCGGCTTCGCCGAGGCCGTCGCCAAAGCGAACGCCGCCGACCAGGTGGTGCTCGCGGTGGGGGAGACCCGCGAGATGAGTGGCGAGGCGGCCTCGCGGTCGACCATCGACCTGCCGGGCAAGCAGCAGGAGCTGATCGACGCGATCGCGGCGACCGGCAAGCCGTTCGTGGTCGTGCTTTTCAACGGTCGGCCGTTGACCCTGTCCGGGGTGGTCGGGTCCGCACCGGCGGTGCTCGAGGCGTGGTTCCCCGGCGTCGAGGCGGGCAACGCCGTCGCCGACGTGGTCTTCGGCAAGGTCAATCCGGGCGGCAAGCTGCCGGTCTCCTTCCCGCAGACTCTCGGCCAGGTGCCGATCTACTACAACCACGAGCCGACCGGCCGGCCGTGCGACGTCACGCAGAAGTACAACTCGCGCTACCGCGACCTGCGCACCTGCGATCCGCTCTTCCCGTTCGGCTTCGGGCTGAGCTACACGACGTTCGACGTCTCCGACCTCAGGCTCAGCCGGGCCTCGGTCTCCCGGAGGGGGAGCGTGGTCGCCTCGATGAAGGTCACCAACACCGGTGACGTCGCCGGTGACGACGTCGCCCAGGTCTACCTCCACGACCCGGTTGCGAGCATCTCCCAGCCGGTCCGCCGGTTGCGCGGATTCGAGCGCGTGACGCTGGAGCCGGGGGAGTCGACCACGGTGCGCTTCACGCTCGACGCGAGCGACTTCGGCTTCTACGACAACCGCGGGAAGTTCGTGGTCGAGCCCGGCGCCATCCAGGTGTACGCCGGAGACGACTCGACGGCCACCCTGACGAAGAGGTTCGAGGTGACGCGATGAGTTCGTCATGACGGGCGGATCACAGACGGCGGCGGCCGCATCCTCGCGATCGACTCGTTCCTGGACCCTTTGCTGGTGACCTGAGCGCCTCAGGCCTCGACTCGGGCAGGCTTCGCCGGCAGCAGGAAGGACAGCCCGACGGCCAGCACGGTGAACCCGATGGCCCACCAGAAGGCGACGTCGAAGGCCTCCGCGATGCCGGCGAGGGAGGTGGCGCCGGCGGCGTTGCTGGCCAGGATCACGGCCAGGACGGCGACGCCGAAGGAGCCGCCGAGCTGCATCGCGACCCGGGTGATGATGCTCGCGTGCGGGATCTCATCCCGCTCGAGGCCGAAGTAGGCGCCGGTCATCAGCGGGATGGTGACGGCGCCGAACCCGAGCCCGCGGACGAACAGCGCCGCCATCAGGAACGTCTCGCTGGTGGTCGGCGTGGCGAACGCGAACGGGACGGTCGCCACCGCGAGGACGGCGAACCCGCCCACCGCGACCCAGCGGCCGCCGATCGTGTCGGTGAGGCGGCCGGCGAGGCTCCGCGAGCCGAGCGCGCCGACGCCCTGGGCGATGAGCAGCAGGCCGGCGCCGAGGGCGTCTTGGCCGCGCACCTCCTGCCAGTAGAGCGGCAGCAGCAGCATCGACCCGTACAAGCCGAGGCCCGCCAGGAACAGCAACGCGGAGGACGACGTCAGTGCCCGGTGTCGGAAGAGGCGTACGTCGACCAGGGCACGCTCGCCAGCGTGGACGGACCAGGCCGCGAAGGCGGCGAGCAGCACGAGGCCGATCACCAACGGGGCGATCACGTCGGCGCGGCCGAAGCCGCCCTCGCCGCCGACGTTCGCCAGACCGTAGATGACCGCGACGACACCGGGGGAGACCAGCAGCATCCCGACCACGTCGAGCGGCACCGGCCGGACGGCGTCCCGGTCGGCCGGGAGCAGCCGGACGGCCAGGTAGAGCCCGACCAGGCAGAGCGGGACGTTGACGAGGAAGAGCCACTCCCACGACAGGTAGTTGAGGATCAGGCCGCCGATGACGGGACCGAGGATCGGGCCGAGCGCGGCCGGGAGGCTGACGGCGGCCATCAGCCGGCCGACGTTCTGCCCGTGCGCCGCTTGCATCAGGATCGTTGTCATCAGCGGCATCATCACGCCACCGCCGAGTCCCTGGACGACGCGGAACGCGATCAGGCTCTCGACGTTCCAGGCGAGCGCGCAGAGCACCGAGCCCACCAGGAACAGTGTCAGCGCCATCAGCCAGAGCCGTTTCGCGCCCACTCGGCTCTGGGCCCACCCGGTGACCGGGATGGCGACGAACATGGCCAGCAGGTAGGCCGTGCTCACCCACTGGATGGTGCTGACCGATGCGTCCAGCTCGCTGCCGAGCTCGTGGATCGCGACGCTCACGATCGTCGTGTCGAGGATGACGGCGATGGCGCCGGTGATCACCGCGGCGGCGATGCGCTTGAGCTGCGGGTCGAGCGCGGCACCGGGTGTCGGTGCGACGGCCTGCTGGGACATGGGCGGGCTCCGGAAGTGTGTGCGGAATTAGATACGTGACTGTCTCTTGTGGCCACCGTAGGTCCGAGCGATAAGATACGCAAGTGGATCTTGACGAGCAGCCCGTCGCCCGACGCCGACGCGGCGCCGAGCTGGAGGAGGCCCTCCTGCAAGCGACGTGGGACGAGCTCACCGAGGTCGGGTACGGCGCGTTGACCTTCGACGCCGTCGCGCAGCGGGCCGGCACCAGCCGGACGGTCGTCTACCGGCGCTGGCCGAGCAAGAGGGAGCTCACCGAGGCAGCCATCACCTTCGTCGGGCGCCGCGACAAGGCGGAGGTCCCCAGCACGGGCAGCCTGCGCGACGACATGCTCGCCGTGATGCGCCACACCAACGACAAGCGGATCGGGCTGATGGCCCTGATCACGGCGTTCCTCGGCGGCTACTTCCAGGAGACCGGCACGTCGCCGTACGACCTGCGCCGCCTGGTCCTCGACGATGGGCCGACGGTGCTCGACGTGATCATCGACCAGGCGGTCGAGCGGGGCGAGGTGGAGCGCGAGGGGCTGACGCCGCGGGTGGTCAACGTGGCGTTCGACCTGTTCCGCCACGAGGCGCTGATGCGGCTGGGGCGGGTGCCGGACGACGTCATGGTCTCGATCGTCGACGAGGTCTTCCTGCCCCTCGCGACACGCCGCTAGCGACCGGGGCGTCGTACGCCACGCGTGGGTGGCTCGGCGGCGGGGTCCTCCGGCCAGGCGTGCTTGGGATAGCGGCCGCGCAGCTCGGAGCGGACCTGCGGGTAGCCGGTGGCCCAGAAGGACGCCAGGTCTGCGGTGACGGCGGCCGGCCGACGCGCGGGGGAGAGCAGGTGCAGGAGCAGGGGCACCCTGCCGTCGGCCAGCGCCGGCGCCGCGGTCCAGCCGAAGACCTCCTGGATGCGTACGGCGAGCACGGGCTGGTCGCCGTCGTAGTCGACCCGCACGCTGGACCCGCTCGGCACCCGCACACGTTCGGGCGCGAGCTCGTCGAGGCGACCGGCCTCCGGCCAGGGGAGCAGCCTGCGCAGGGCCGTGAGCACGTCGATCCGACGCAGGTCGCGGGTGCCGCGGATGCGCGCGAGCTCGGGGCCGAGCCAGGTCTCGATGCCGGCAGCCAGGGCCTTGTCGGACACCTCGGGCCAGGGATCGCCCAGAGCCCGGTGCAGGAAGGCCATCCGCGTTCGCAGGGCAGTGGCGGGCTCGGACCACGGCAGCAGCGAGAGCCCGTCCTGACGCAGGCCTTCGCGGACGGCGGCGGCGACCAGGTGCGGCGGCGGGTCGGTGACCGTGACCGAGCTGAGCTCGATCGCTCCGAGCGCGACGACCCGGCGGGCGACCACCCGACCGTCGGACCACGCCACCTCTTCGGACTCGTGCCAGAGCGCGGTGGCTGCCTCGAGAGCGAGGTCCTCGCCGAGGGGTGCGGCTGACCGGACCGTGGCGTCGCGGACACCCGGTCGGCGGTCCGCGTCGGCGATCGCCAGCCAGGGCAGGCCGGCGAGCGAGGATCCCGCGGCCACCACGGCACCGGTGCCCGAGGTCATCAGGTACGCCGTACCGCCCGGTCGCAGGCGGGCGATGCGGTCGGGATGAGCCAGCGCGACGACCAGCCCGACGGCGACGTCGTCGCCGATCCGCTCGGCGGTGCCGATCTCCTGTGACGGGAGCGAGCCCTGCAGCTGCTTGACCGACGCAGCCCAGGCGCCGGCACCAGGGCCCCCGCGCCGGACCCCCCGCAACGCCGCCACCAGGTCGCCGCCGGGAGCGCGCACGTCCTCGGACAGCAGGGCCACGATCTCGGCGGCGCGGTGGGCGCCGACGACCGCAGCCCCGTCAAGGAGTGCGCGGGCGAGCCGCGGGTCGGCGGCGATCCGGGCGATCTCCCGACCGCGGTCCGTGACCAAGCCGTCCCCTGTCACGGCACCGAGGCCGGCGAGCGTAGACCGGGCGGCGGCCATCGCCACGGCGGGAGGCTGGTCCATCAGGGCGAGCCCGGCCGGGTCGGGGTGTCCCCAGGCGGCGATCTCCAAAGCGAACGACGTGAGGTCCGCCGTCGCGATCTCTGGCTCCGGGTGGGCCGGCAGATGGGCGTGCTCGGCCTGGGACCAGCAGCGGTAGACGTTGCCCGGTCCCTCACGGCCGGCCCGGCCGGCGCGCTGCTCGGCGGCGGCGCGGCTGACGCCGATCGTGACGAGTCCGGCCAGCCCACGGCGGTGGTCGGTGCGCGGCTGGCGCGAGAGCCCCGCGTCCACGACCGCGCGCACGCCGGGCACCGTCAGCGACGACTCCGCGACGGCGGTCGAGACGACCACCCGGCGTCGGTCGCCGGGAGTCAGCGCGAGGTCCTGCTCCCGCGGTGGCAGCCGGCCGTGGAGCGGGCGTACGTCGGCGTCGACTCCCGCCAGCCGGGACACGACCGCCGACACCTCGCCCACGCCGGGCAGGAAGACCAGCACGTCGCCGGCCTGCTCGGCGAGGGCTCGGCGTACGCACGCGGCGACATGGTCCAGGAAGCGCGGCGTCAGACCCCGGTCGTCGCTGCGTCGTACGCCGGCGGGCAGGGGGCACCACACCTCGGTCACCGGGTGCAGCGCGCCGGGCACCGCGACGACGGACGCCGGGCCTCCCAGGAGGGCAGCGGTGCGCTCGGCCTCGACGGTGGCGGACATGGCGACCAGCAACAGGTCGGGCCGGAGGTTGGCCCGCACGTCCACCAGCATCGCGAGCGTCAGGTCGGCGTCGAGCTGGCGCTCGTGCACCTCGTCGAGGATCACGGCGGCGATGCCGGGCAGCTCCGGGTCGCGCTGGAGGCGGCGGAGCAGGACGCCGGTCGTCACGATCTCTATCCGGGTGCGGGCACCGACCTTGCGGTCGCCTCGCACCGAGTAGCCGACGGTCTCACCGACCGGCTCGCCCAACAGCTGGGCCAACCGTCTGGCCGCGGCTCGGGCAGCGATCCGGCGCGGCTGTGTGACGACCACGCGCCCGTTCACGAGGGCGGCCACCGCCGGCGGGACGAGGGTGGTCTTGCCGGTGCCGGGCGGTGCCTGCACGACGACCGTGCCCGTGGCGTCGAGGGCCGCGGTGATCTCCGCCAGCCCGGTGCGCACCGGCAGGTCGGGCGGCTCCGCGAGGAGGCGCTGGATCCGGTCGGCGGGCACGGGGACAGTCTGGCGGTCAGTAAGGTCGGGGTCGTGCCCGACCTGCCTGTCCTCGACCTGGAGGAGCAGCGCGTCCTCGGCAGCCTGCTGGAGAAGCAGGTGACCGTGCCGGCGTCGTACCCGCTGTCTCTCAACGCCCTCCGCACCGCGTGCAACCAGACCAGCAGCCGTGATCCCGTCACCGAGTACGACGAGCACACCGTCGAGCAGGCGGCCCGTCGGCTCAAGGAGGCCGGGCTGGTGCGGATCGTCTGGTCCGACACCGGCCGGCGGACGCTGAAGTACCACCAGACGGTCGACGAGCGGCTGGAGCTCGCCGACGACGAGCGGGCGTTGCTGACGGTGCTGCTGCTGCGCGGCCCGCAGGCGCCAGGTGAGCTGAAGACCCGCACCGAGCGGCTGCACGCCTTCTCCGACCGCGGGGCGGCTGAGGAGACGCTGCGCCGGATGGCCGAGCGCGGGCTGGTGTCCGAGCTGCCGCGACGCAGCGGCGACCGCGACAGCCGGTGGATGCACCTGCTCGGCGACCCGCCCGAGTCAGCACCGGTCGCGGCCGTCCCTGCTGTCGACCGCGAGAGCGTGCTCGCCGAGGGCAGCGCTGCCCGGGACGCCCGGGTGCGCGCGTCGTACGACGCGGTGGCGGAGGTGTACGCCGAAGAGCTCGTCAACGAGGTGAGCGACCTGCCGTTCGAGCGCTGGCTGCTCGACCGGGTGGTCGCCCACGCCGACGAGGGACCGGTGGTGGAGGTCGGCTGCGGCCCGGGTCACGTGACGGCCTACCTCGCCGACGGGGGCGCCGACGCGACCGGCATCGATCTGTCGCCCGCGATGATCGCGGAGGCACGGCGCCGCTTCCCCGACGGCACCTACGAGGTCGGTGACCTGCGCCAGCTGATGCGCCCGACCTCCGCGCCGGGCTGGTCGGCGGTGCTGGGTTGGTACTCACTGATCCACCTCGCCGCCTCCGAGCTGCCCGACGCCATCGCCGCGCTCGCGCGACCGCTCGCGGCCGACGGCTGGTTGGTGCTCGGGATGCACGCGGGGTCCGCCGTACGCCACAACGCTGAGTGGTTCGACGTGCCGATTGACCTGGACTTCGTCTTCAACGAGCCCGAGGACGTGGCTGCCCTGGTCGCGGCGGCCGGCCTGGTCGACATCGAGTGGTACCACCGCGGCCCACTCACCCGCCGTGGCGAGACCACCAACCGCCTCTACGTCGTCGCGAGGAAGCAGGGCTGACTCGATGACCGCCGGCCGCCTCGTCCTTTGCATCCGTCTGCGGTTCGCGCCCGGTGCGCCAGGCACTTCGGAGCTGAGCGTCAGCGCGCGTCGAGGTACTCCGCGTAGTCCGGGAGGTAGGGGAGCAGCACCGGCTCGCGCGCGTCCGGCGCGGTGACGCCGAGACCGGCCTGCGTCAGGTTGTGGCGTACGGCGTCGACGGGGTGCGCCGCCAGGTCGTCGAGCAGCTCGACCTCGTCGGCGAGCAGCAGGGGACCGATCTCGGCGGACGCGCGTACGCCGGCCGGTCCGGCGTCGGACGCCACCACATCGAGCAGGGCGTCCAGCAGCTCACGCCGTACGCCGTCGGGAAGCTCGGTCGGCGACAGGTGCCCGACGCCGACGGTGGCGGCGAGCCGCAGGTAGCCCTCCGATCGCAGGCCACGCAGCACCGCGGCGACACGGTGCGAGGACGGGATGACGGACGGGTGCATGAGCACGTTGGCGACACCCTGCGGGTCTGCCCACGCCTCGACGACGCCGCCGATCCGGGCGGTGTCGGCGTCCGCCGGCAGCGCATCGACGGCAGTCATCAGACCATCGAGATCGGTGGTCGAGAGCAGTGCGTCGATCGGGTCGGCGCTCACTTCTCGCCGACCGGCTTCTTGTCCGGGAAGGCTTCCTTCATCGCCTGCCGCACCGACTCCGGCGGGACCGCCTGGTAGTTGGCATCCTCGACCTCCCACTCGCCGTTCCACTTATCGAGCTTCCAGCCCTTGGCCTTCAGGACCTTCTTCATGGCGTCCTTGCCGACCAGGTCCTTCCAAGCGGTCAGCATCGCCTGCGTCTTCTGGTAGTTGTGGCTCTTCTTCTGCTGGAGCTGGCCGTTCTCGTCGACGCCGTCGACGAGCTGCTGCGCGGTGACGCCCTTCGGCACCCCCCAGCCCAGCACGGGGAAGGTGAGCGGCACGTCCTTGCCCAGGTGGTGCAGGAACTGCTGGAGCTGCACGACGGTCGGTGAGTAGTGGCCGCTCTTGTTGGAGACCCAGTCGATCTTGCCGTCGGTCACCTGCATCTCGCCGGCCATCGAGACGGTCGCGCCGCCGAGCAGGCTCGAGTGGTGGAACTTGCCGATCTTGTGCGACGCCATGTGGATGTCGTTGCCCATGCCGACGACGAAGATCTCGGCGCCGAGGCCCGAGTGGAAGGTCGAGCTCTGCAAGGTGTCGACCGGGGTCTTCTTGTCGTCGTTGCGGAAGAGTCTGTTGCCGCCGACGAGCACGAGGCTCCGTTCCTGGGCCGCCTCGTCGTCGTACTTCACCAGTCGGCCGCTGATGTCGCCGAGCTCACCCTCCTCGGTCACCGGCAGCTCCTGGCGCCGGGCCGTCTCGAGCTTGATCGCGTGCATCTTCCTGGCCATCTCGAGAGCCTCGGCGACGGTCGTGAGGGCACGGATCGGATGGTTGTTGGGGGCGTAGTCCAGGGCGTCGGCGAGCTCCTCCGGGTCGCTCTGATCGACGAGCTCGAGCTCGTCGATCAGCTCCCACCACAGCTTGATGTCGCGGGCGAGACCGCCGGCGGCCTTGGCGAGGTCCGCGCGCTGGACGTTGCGCTCGTGCTCGTAGTCCTTGCTCAGCTGGGCGACCAGCCACGCGCGGTGCGCGCGTACGGCGGGGGTCTCCTTCGACGCCGTCGTCCTGGTGGGCGGCGGCGCGACCTCCTCCTGCTCCTGCTCCTGCTCGGGAGCCTCGTCGACGTTCTGGTAGAGAAGCTCGTCGTCCTCGGAGCGGTAGTCGCTGTCATCGTCGGCCTCGAGCATGGCGTCGAGGTCCTCCTGGGTGCCGTACTTGATGTTGTTGTACGGACCGCCGTCCTTCTCGTCCTCCACCATCTGGCGCAGCTGCTCGGTCGAGGAGTAGGCCACGTTGTTGTAGGGCCCGGAGTCCTTGTCGTCCTCGGGGTCGAACTCCGTCACCTTGTAGGGCGCGTTGCCGACCTCGTTGTTGTAGGGCCCGGAGTCCTTGTCGTCCTCGAAGAGACTCGCGCCGGGTGAGGTGTAGCTGTAGTTGGCGGTGTACGGCGCCTTCTCGTCCTCGGCGCGGACCTCTGGCGCCGAGCTGCCGCGGCCACGCCCGATCAGCGCCGGGCCGGGTGCCGGCGACCCGCTCTTCGTGCCCGGGGACCACTTCTGCAACGTGGTGAGCGGCGGGGGCTGGGGTGTCCGGTTCGCGCCGATCGTGATGGACGACCGGGGGCGCTGGGGCGCACCGGACGTCGTCCGGTGGCGGCCGATGACCGGCAGCGGCACCGGATTGGTCGGTGCCGGGCTCGACGAGTCCTTCCTCTCGGACTTCGACGTCGACTTCTTCTTCGACGTCAGCTTCTTCAGGAGGTTCTTGGCCATCGGACTCCTCGAACGACAACGATCGCGCTCAGGATTCCACAGCGGAAACGTCCAGACCATCTGGTCGACGAACGTGGATGAGGTGGTCTGAACCGCCCGGACCGGTAACTCAGGCGGTCGTCAGCACCACGTCGCCGAGCACGGGAGCACCGTCCCGCTCGCCCCCGGAGACCGTCGCCGAGCCGATGATTCGACCGTCCTCGCGCCAGCCGCGCACCCGCATCGTCTCGCCCGGGAAGATCACGCCGGCGAACTTCACGCCGAACCCGGTCACCTGCGTCGCGTCGCCGTCGAGCAGCTCCTCGGTGAGGGTCCGCAGCACGATGCCGTAGGAGCAGAGCCCGTGCAGGATCGGTGCCGGGAACCCGGCAGCCTTAGCGAAGTCGGGGTCGGCGTGCAGCGGGTTGCGGTCGCCGCAGAGCCGGTAGAGCATCGCCTGCTGCGGCGTCACGTCGTACGTCGTGTCGGCGTCTGGTTCATGGTCGGGGATCTCGACCGGTGTGGACGAGCCGCGGTCACCGCCCCAGCCGCCCTCGCCCTTGACGAAGATCGACGACCGGGTGGTCCACAGCCGCTCGCCGGACGGCGAGGTGGCGGTGCCCTCCTGCCAGATCACCGCGGCCTTGCCCTTGTCCCAGATCTCGCTGATGCGGGTCGTCACGGTGGCTGTGCCGGAGGTCGGCACCGGTCCGGCCAGCTCGATCGACTGCGAGCCGTGCACGACCTGGGCGAGGTTGATGTCGCAGCCCGGCAGGTCGAGCGGCGGCGGGTCGGTCATGTGGAACGTCGGTGCCACGACCCCGAACGACGGCAGCACCTGCAGGCCCGGACCGTCGAAGGTGAAGCGCAGCGCTGTGGGGGAGAGGTTGTCGCCTGGCTTGGAACCGGCACCGATGCCGAGGTGATAGAGCAGCACATCGCTCTCGGACCATGAGAAGTCGAGCGAGCTGAGCTCGGCGCCGATCGCGACGTCGGGATCGATGGGCATGCGATGTCTCCTTCGGGTGCGGGGTTTCGAGACGGCGCTGGCGCGTCTTCGCCCTCAACCACCGTTGACGATGTCCTCGGCGGCGAGGTAGCCGAACACCAGGGCGGGGCCGATCGTGCCGCCGGGTCCGGGGTAGGTGTGGCCCATGACGGCCGACGACACGTTGCCCGCGGCGTACAGGCCGGGGATCACGGACCCGTCAGGGCGCAGCACGCGGGCCTGCTCGTCGGTGACCAGCCCACCCTTGGTGCCGAGGTCGCCGGGGACGATCTTCACGGCGTAGAACGGGCCTTCGTCGATGCTGTGCAGCGAGGGGTTCGGCTTCACCGTGGGGTCCGAGTAGTACTTGTCGTACGCGCTCTCGCCACGGTGGAAGTCCTCGTCGGTGCCGGACTTCGCGAAGCCGTTGAACCTCTCGACGGTGGCGGCGAGCGACTCGGCCGGCACCTCGATCTCGGTGGCCAGTGCCTCGATGGTGTCCGCCTTCCTGACCACGCCGCTCTTGTACCAACGCCCGGGGAAGGGCTGACGCGGCATCAGGCCGGCGAAGACGTAGCGGTTGCGGTAGCGCTGGTCGATGACCATCCAGGCCGGCACATGCCCCACGCCGGTGGCTTCGCCCTTGTAGATCTCGTGGACGGCCTCGACGTACGGGAGCGCCTCGTTCATGAAGCGCTCGCCCGCGCTGTTGACGATGATCGAGCCGGGCAGGTTGCGCTCGGCCAGGCAGAACCACGGACGACCCGGCAGCGGGATCGTCGGACCCCACCAGGCGTCGTCCATCAGGTCGGCCTCGGCGCCGGCGGCGACACCGGCGAGCAGCCCTCCGCCGGTGTTGAACTGCGAGCCCGTCGTCCAGTCCGCGGAGGTGGGCTGAGGAAGGTACTTCTCACGCAGCTCGGCGTTGCGCTCGAAACCACCACTGCCGAGGATCACGCCACGGCGGGCGCGGACGACGGACTCGGCTCCGTCGCGCACGACGCGTACGCCGACGACCCGGCCGTCCTCGATGACCAGGTCCTGCAGCTCGGTCTCGTAGTGGACCGGCACGCCGGAGTCCTGCAGGCCCTTGCGCAGGCCGATCGCGATCGCGTTGCCCATGGCGTACATCCGGCGACGGAGCAGCAGGCTGACCAGTCGCTTGAGCGTGACCTTCACCATCGTGATCGGCCCGCGAATCGTCCGGAGCCCCAGGCTGATCTTCCGGAAGTCCGCCTGGGTGACGATCATGTTGGCCGGAGCCTTGGTGTACGGCGGGTGCAGGTGGTCCAGCTCGTCGCCGAGGAAGCGCGCGTCCATCGGGATCGGCTCCACAGTCCGACCCTTCGGCCGCCCGCCCGGCTGCTCGGGGTGGTAGTCGGCGTAGTCCGGCACCCACGTGAAGCGCACCGGCGTCTTGGCCTTGATGAACTCCATCACCTCGGCACCGCGGTCGACGTAGGTGTCGCGGCGGACCTTCGGCACCACGTCGCCGACGATCGAGTCGAGGTAGAGCTTGGAGTTCTCGAGCGGGTCGTCCTGGCCGGCGGCCTTGAGGGCGTAGTTGCCGGGGATCCAGACGCCGCCTCCACTGCGTGCGGTCGAGCCGCCGAAGTAGGCGCTCTTCTCCAGCAGCACGGTCTCGAGGCCGTGGTCTCCGGCCGCAAGGGCAGCGGACATCCCAGCAGCGCCCGCGCCGATCACAACCACGTCTACCTCGGCGGGAAGGGGGGTCTCCATGGCCAGAAACTGTAACAGGTTCTACTATGCTCTCGTGACCTCCCAGGACTCGATCGCGGCCGCCGTGGCGCGCCTTTCACAGGCGCTGGCGACCCGGGTGCCGTGCGCGCCCGTGCGTGACCTGATCGGCACCGACGACCTCGAGGCGGCGTACGCCGTGCAGCAGGGGCTGGTCCAGGCGCGCCTCGCAGCTGGCGCCACCGTCGTCGGTCGCAAGATCGGCGCGACGTCCGAGGCCGTCCAGCGCCAGCTCGGCGTCGATCAGCCGGACTTCGGCTACCTGCTCGACGAGATGGACGTCAGTGCCGGCGCTCTCGACGGTGCCGACCCGATCTCGATGCGCACCCTGGTGCAGCCGCGGGTCGAGGGCGAGGTCGCCTTCGTGCTCGCGAAGGACATCGACCCGGCCGACGAGGCAGACATCACGATCAAGCTGGTCCGCGACGCCGTCGAGATCGCGCTGCCCGCGCTGGAGATCGTCGACTCCCGGATTGCCGACTGGGCGATCGGCTTCACGGACACCGTCGCCGACAACGCCTCCAGCGGTCTCTTCGTCGTCGGCCGCGACGGCCGGAGCCTCGACGAGCTGGAGCCGCGCGACGTCACGATGTCACTCACCATCAACGGCGAGGAGCGCTCGTCCGGCAACGGTGCGGCCTGCCTCGGCGACCCCCTGGAGGCGCTGCGCTGGCTCGCCGTCCAGGCCTACCGGTTCGGCGACCCGCTGCGCGCCGGCCACCTGATCCTGTCCGGGGCCCTCGGCCCGTTCGTGCCGTTCGCCCCGGGGGACCGGGTCGAGGCCACCATCAGCGGGTTCGCACCGCTACGCGTCCAGTTCGTCGAGTGACCTGCCGAGGAGTGAGCATGACCAAGAAGCTGACCGCCGCGATCGTCGGGCCGGGCAACATCGGCACCGACCTGATGTACAAGCTTCTCCGGTCGGACGTGATCGAGCCGCGCTGGATGATCGGCGTCGACCCGTCGTCCGAGGGCCTCAAGCTGGCCGCGGACAAGGGCCTCGAGTCGACCCACGAGGGAGTCGACTGGCTGCTCAAGCAGGACGAGCTGCCCGACCTGATCTTCGAGGCGACCTCGGCGTACGTGCACCGGGAGTACGCGCCGCGCTACGAGGAGGCCGGCATCCGCGCGATCGACCTGACGCCGGCCGCGGTCGGCCCCGCGGTCATCCCGCCGGTCAACGGCGAGGAGCACGTCGCCGCGATGAACGTCAACATGATCACCTGCGGTGGCCAGGCGACGATCCCGATGGTGGCTGCGGTCTCCCGCGCGGCCGCGGTGTCGTACGCCGAGATCGTCGCGTCGGTCTCGTCCATGTCGGCCGGGCCTGGCACTCGTGCCAACATCGACGAGTTCACCCGCACCACGTCGTCCGGGGTGGAGACGATCGGCGGAGCCGCGCGAGGCAAGGCGATCATCATCCTCAACCCGGCCGAGCCGCCGATGATCATGCGCGACACCATCTACTGCGCCGTCGCTCCGGACGCCGACCGCGACGCGATCATTGCCAGCATCTTCGCGATGGAGAAGGCAGTGCAGGAGTACGTGCCGGGCTACCGGCTGCTCCAGGAGCCGCAGATCGACGAGCCGTCGGCCGCGACCCAGGGCCAGACCAAGGTCTCTGTCTTCGTCGAGGTCGAGGGCGCGGGCGACTTCCTGCCGCCGTACGCCGGCAACCTCGACATCATGACCGCCGCCGCGACGCAGGTCGGTCAGAACATCGCCCGTTCGATCCTCGCCGCCGGTGGTTGAGGAGGCGCGCTAGCGCCGTCTCGAAACCCCGGAACCCGAAAGGCAACCTGATGAGCGACATCAACACCCTGACCCGCACCTGGTCCGACGACCTCGACCTGCGCCTCACCGACACCTGCCTGCGCGACGGCTCGCACCACAAGCGGCACCAGTTCACCGCACAGGAGGTGCACGACATCGTCGAGGCGCTGGACAACTCCGGCGTCCCGGTGATCGAGGTGACCCACGGTGACGGCCTGGGCGGCTCGTCGTTCAACTACGGCTTCTCGAAGACGCCTGAGCAGGAGCTGATCAGGATCGCGGCCGAGACCGCGAAGCGCGCCAAGATCGCGTTCCTGATGCTCCCGGGCGTCGGCACCAAGGACGACATCCGTGCGGCGCAGGACAACGGCGGCCAGATCTGCCGGATAGCCACGCACTGCACCGAGGCCGACACCTCGATCCAGCACTTCGGCCTGGCTCGTGAGCTCGGCCTGGAGACCGTCGGCTTCCTGATGATGAGCCACACCCAGCCGCCCGAGGTGCTCGCCAAGCAGGCGCGGATCATGGTCGACGCCGGCAACCAGTGCGTGTACGTCGTGGACTCTGCCGGCGCGCTCGTCATGGAGCAGACCGCCGACCGGGTCGCCGCGGTCGTCGGAGAGATCGGCCACGAGGCCACGGTCGGCTTCCACGGCCACGAGAACCTCGGCCTCGGCGTCTCCAACACCGTCATAGCCGCCCGCGCCGGCGCGACCCAGATCGACGGCTCGGTCCGCCGTTTTGGCGCCGGCGCCGGCAACACGCCCCTCGAGGCGTTCGTCGGCGTCTGCGACAAGCTCGGCTGGAAGACCGGCATCGACTTCCTCACCATCGTCGACGCGTCCGAGGATGTCATCAAGCCGGCCATGCCCGAGGAGTGCCAGCTCGACCGGATGACCCTGATGATGGGGTACGCCGGGGTGTACTCGTCGTTCCTCAAGCACGCCGGCAACGCCGCCGACCGCTACGGCGTCTCCGGCGCCAAGATCCTGCTCGAGGCCGGTCGCCGCAAGCTGATCGGCGGCCAGGAGGACCAGCTCATCGACATCGCGCTGATGCTGAAGGCGGAGCAGGACAAAATCCGAGCGGACTCCGGCGCGGCGTAGCCGCGAGGGCGATCGCCCGCTCTTCCATGCGGCAGGCGAAGACCGCGGGGAAGGCGGCGATCTCGACAGAGACGTCGGTGCCGGTGTCCTGCCCGTCGACCGGGTACGGCGAGTAGACGAGGTGTGCACCCAGGTCGGAGTCGGGAACCGACCCCTGTAGCCCGCCGAGGCTCTCGCCCTCGTCGAGGGCCGATGCGGGGCGCGCCCGAGGCTGCCATCATGCGTCCACGGGCCTGTCCCCGCCCGACGCGACCGGCATCGCTCCGCAGCCGGGTGGCTTGGTCGCGCGTGAGGACGAGCTCGCAGCAATCCGTCGCCTGGTCGACCGACCAGGGGGTCACAGGCGTGCTCGTACTGGAGGGTGAGCCCGGTGTCGGGAAGACGAGCCTGTGGGAGCAGGGGCTCGCCTTCGCCCGCGACCGGGGAGCTCCGCTCTGTTCCCGACCCTCAGCTGCACGCCCTGGAGGTGGCGTTCTACCGCGCCGACGCCGGTGAGCCGCCGCTGACGGGCCACCTGGTGTCTCTCGCCCTGCTGTCCGCGGTCCGAGGCGGTCACCGTGTTCCTCTCTCGCCGTCCCGGCAGCTCCTGGCCTCCCGCCTGGGGCTGCGCCTTCCGCACCACCTGCTTGGCCGTGTCTACGACACGACGCTGGGCGACACCGTCACGGACGTGCAGTCGGTGACGTCGACGGTGCGCCAGCGCTTCGCCGACGGCGCCGGGCTCGCCGACCTGTTCCTCACCTTCTACGGCCGACGTTCTCCGCGGCCGGTCGCCTCGACGACGAGGGGACCGGGCTGGTCGTCGACTGGAGTGCCGGATCGTCACCGCGACCCGTCGCTGACGAGGCGGACAGGGGGCATCTCCCCGCCTCCGCCGTACCCCGTGGCATGCTGCGCGCATGCCACAGGTTACGGCGGAGGCGTGGGTCCCGGTCCCACCCGACACGGCGTTCGCCGTCTCGCAGACGACCGGTGAGCTCCGGCTGAGCTGGGACCCGTTCATCCGGTACCAGCACCTGATCGACGCCGACCGGCCCGGCAAGGGTGTTCGCACCCTGACCAAGGCGCGCGTCGGGCCGACGATGATCAGCCGCTACGTCTCCTACCGCCCGCCGACCTCGGTCGGCATGACGATGGAGAAGGGGCCGTGGTTCTTCGCGTCCTTCGGCGGCGGCTGGCGCTTCAGTCCCGAGGACCGGGCCGGGGTGTCCGGGACCCGAGCCGTGTGGAAGTACACCTGGTCCGCCCGCCCCGCCTGGCTTGGCCCGCTCGCCGACCCGATCGGCCGGTGGCTGCTCGGCCGCGAGATCCGAGCCCGGATCGCCGCGTTCGCCCGAGCCTGCGAGAACCCCGACGTCCTCGGCGCGATGTCTACCTAGGCTGTCGCGGTGAGTGACGCTCGGGACCAGGGCGTCGTACGCGTCGATGCCGGCGGGTGTGAGCCCGCCAGATCGACGAGATGGGCACGTCGGTGCGGATGGATCAGCGCGCCGCACCTGCACGGTGATCGCAGTGGGCCGGGAGGGTGCCAAGGTGATCTTCGTGGAACGTCTCAGGGGCGATAGGTTGTCTGCGAATGTGGGTCCTTGCCGAAGACGATCACCTTCGCCGGCGGTACGACGTACACCCACGGGCGGCTGCCATCACCGGCCGTAAAGCCCTCGTCGTCGGCGTCCCATGCCCAGTCATCGCCGTACTTGCGCCGCCACGCCTCGGCGAGCGGCCGAAGCCGCTCGCGTCCTGTGGCCCGCTGCGCGGTCCCCTCGACCACGACGTCTGTGCCGGACTTCCAGCTGTTGCTCCCGGTCGTCACGGCTACGCGCGGGGAGTGTTGAAGGTTGACGTGCTTCTGCTCACCAACACCGGTGCAGAACGCGAAGCACCCGTCGCTCCAGACACCTACGAGCGGTGTCACGTGCGGGCGTCCGTCGGAGCGCACGGTGGTCAACCAGTAGAGCTCGGCCCGGTCGAGCAGTCCCTCCACGGACTCCCACGAGGGAGCCACCGCCGCGGGGTCGCCGAAGCGGTCGTCGATCTGTCCGGTCGTCATGCTGGTATCGACCGCTACTGGGCAGCGGACTCATCGAGCCCCCACGCCTTCTCCGCCGCTGCCTCGCAAGTCGCGGTCGCCCGACCGGTGTCAGCACGCAGAGTCCTTGTCTTGACGATCCACGGACTCGACCGGATCTCGGCATGTCAGTGTGGCCGGTTCGCGGCTACTAGACACTTCCCTGCAGGATCGGTGTCTGGCCAGACTCGGTCCAGGTGTCCGGCGGGAAGCTCTCTATGCGGCTGCCCACCAGTTCAACCGGTGTGGCTCACTATCGGTCTGCAGCCCGCCGGGCACCGCTGACGAGGCGTGG
>NZ_BAABKN010000043.1:0-67941 GCF_039543845.1 Nocardioides endophyticus
GAGCTGGCCGGGCGCAGGCAACACCGGCGTACCCGCAGGCACGAGCCTGACCCGCTACACCGGTCCGTGCACGATCACCCGGCCGACCACGATCACCGCCGTGGATGCCACCTCCTGCGGCGCGATCCTGGTGCGCTCGCCGGGCGTCGTGATCTCGAAGTCCCTGCTCCCCCGGGTCGACGCCACCGACGGCGGTGACGACGCCGTGACGCTGACCGACTCCACGGTGCGCGGTGGCTCCTGGGTCGACGGCGCGATCTGGGGCTACAACATCACCGCGACCCGGGTCGACGTGACGGGCGGGCAGCACAGCTTCCACTGCGCTGACCACTGCACCGTCACGGACTCGTGGCTGCACGACCAGTACAACCCGGCCGGGCAGAGCTACCACAACAACGCGTTCATCTCGAACGGTGGCAACGCCATGCTGGTCCGCCACAACACGCTCGCGTGCACCCCACAGGTCAACAGCAACAACGGAGGCTGCACCGCAGACCTGTCGTTGTTCGGTGACTTCGAGCCCATCCGCGACGTCCGGATCGAGGGCAACCTGTTCGTGGCCAACTCCACCGGCATCAGCTACTGCCTGCACGCGGGCTACAACCCGGGCAAGCCCTACGGCAGCAACCCCACCGGTGTCCAGGTCGTCGACAACGTGTTCCAGCGCGGCAGCAACGGCAAGTGCGGGGTCTGGGGAGCCGTCACGTCGTTCCTCACCTCGGGCGCCGGCAACGTGTGGTCCGGCAACACCTGGGAGGACGGGACGGCGCTGCGACCCTAGGGCAGGTCCAGCACTTCTGGCACGCGCGGCGGCCAAGCAGACATCGTCGACCAGCTGACGCGAGCGCGGCGCCCCTCCTCCTCAACGTCGTTGAAGGAACCCGCTACGTGATCCGCGTGCGCAGCCTCGGCGCGTCAACCCCAGGCGCGTCTTTCCGCTGCTCCAGGAGCGTCTCGTGGAGTGGTGGACATCCGAGGTCCAGCGCGGCGACGTGAAGGAGGGGGCCATCGGCGGGACCCTTCAGCCCGAACGACCAGTCACCTGGTGGCCAGCCGGATGACATTCATGTTTCGGCGAGCGGGGCCGCCGCGCGGATACGTATTTGTGCCGACGCAACCTGCTGACGCTCGCTTCTAGGTTCCTGGGCAACCGGGCGCTGACCCGGCCTAGAACCGAAGGAGCGCACAGCCGATGGACAACCTGACCGGGCGGGTGGCACTCGTCACTGGCGCCGCGCAAGGGATCGGGCACGCGGTCGCCACCGCGCTGGCCGCTGCTGGGGCCGAGGTCACGGCGACCGATATCCGGGACCAGTCCGACCTGGGCGACCACATCCGGACCCGCTCGCACGACGTTACCGACGATCGACGGTGGCGAGAGATCGTGGCCGAGATCGAGGCCGACCACGGCCGCCTGGACATCTTGGTCAACAACGCCGGGGTGTCCGGGTATGACGACCTCCACGACTTGTCCCTCACGGAGTGGAACCGGATCGTCGGCATCAACCAGACCGGCGTGCTGCTCGGCATGCAGCACGCTCTGCGACTGATGCGGGCCCAGCAATCCGGCTCCATAGTGAACATCTCGTCGATCTGCGGCGCGGTGTCGGTGCCTGGGGTCGCGGCGTACCACGCGTCGAAGCACGCCGTGCTCACGATGACCAAGAACGCCGCGGTCTCCTACGCACGTGAGGGCATCCGTGCGAACGCTGTCCTGCCCGGCTGGATCCGGACGCCGCTCACCCTCGGCCAGACCGGCGAGCTCAACGGCGTGTTCCTCGACGCAACCCCGATGGGTGTGGGCGGCGAGCCGTCCGATGTCGCGGACGCGGTCTGCTTCCTCGTCTCCGACCGGGCCCGCTTCGTCACCGGCGTCGACCTGCCGGTCGACGGCGGCTATCTGGCCCGCTGACCGCCGAGACCACGCACGAACACCCGAGACAGGGAGATCCGAGATGAACCGTCTGACCGACAAGGTGGCCGTCGTCACCGGCGGCGCCATGGGCATCGGCCTGGCGACCGCCCAGCTCTTCGCCGACGAGGGCGCTACCGTCGTCGTCGCCGACCTGACCAAGCCCGACCTCGACGCGCTGGGCCCTACGGTGGAGTACGCCGAGCTCGACGTCACCGACGAGGCGGCGTGGGCCGGTCTGGTAGCCGACGTCACCAGCGAGTACGGCCGCCTCGACGTGCTGGTGAACAACGCCGGCGTCATCGACTACGCCGGGATCGCCGAAGTGACCCCGGAGGACTGGGCCCGGGTGATCGGCGTCGACCAGACCGGGGTGTTCCTCGGGATCCGCGCGGCACTCGGGCCGATGCGGGCGCAGCGCGCCGGGTCGATCATCAACCTGTCCTCGGCCTGGGGGGTCGTCGGCTCGGAGGGCGTCGCCGCCTACCAGGCCGCCAAGGGTGCGGTGCGCGGGCTGACCCGCAACGCCGCGATCACCTACGCCACTGACGGGGTCAGGGTCAACACGGTCATCCCAGGCTGGGTCACCACCCCGCTCACCGACCGCCAGCCGCCGGAGAAGAACGCCGAGGTCATCGCCCTGACCCCGCTGGGCTACGGCGCAGCCCCACGCGACATCGCCTGGGGCTGCGTCTACCTCGCCAGCGACGAGTCCCGCTACGTCACCGGGAGCGAGCTGGTCATCGACGGCGGGCTCCTCGCCCGCTGACCGCGTCCTCGACCACCGCTCGCACCATCCCCGATCCACCCGATTCGAAGGAAATGATCCTCATGTCCCGCACCCTGACCGTCGCCGCCGCGCAGTTCGAGGTGCGCGCGGTCGACTCGTTCGACGCGTTCGCCGACCAGGCCCGTCTCCTGCTCGATGACGCCTCCGGTGCCCGCCTGGTCGTACTTCCGGAGCTCTTCACCGAGGCACTCTTCACCGTCGACCCGCAGTGGCGGTCCCACGAGATCGCCCAGCTGACCCGGATCAGCGACTACACCGGTGACTACGTCGCGCTCTTTTCCGCCGAGGCCGCGCGCCGCGACCAGTGGATCCTCGCCGGCAGTCACCTGGTGGCCACCGAGCGCGGCCACGAGAACGTCGCCCACCTCTTCGGCCCAGCCGGTGAGATCCACTCCCACTCCAAGACCCACATCTTCCCGGCCGAGGCGGACTGGGGCACCGCCGAGGGCGACGAGCTCGCCGTGCACGAGATCGACGGCGTCAAGGTCGGCATCGCCATCTGCTACGAGGCCGAGATCCCCGAGGTCTGCACCGCCCTGACCGCGCTCGGAGCCGAGGTGCTGCTCACCCCGTCGTACACGTTCACGGAGGCCGGCTTCTGGCGGGTGCGGCACTGCGCGGCCGCCCGTGCCATCGAGAACCAGGTGTACGTCGTGCACTGCCCGACGGTCTCCCACCTCGAGGCACCGCTCTCTCCGGGCTGGGCCCGCGCCTCGGTCCTCTCGCCCTGCGATCTGGCCTTCCCCGCGAACGGCGTACTGGTCGAGTCCGCCACCAACACCCAGGACGTCGTCTCCTACGAGCTCGACCTGGACCTGCTGCACGAGAACCGCCGCACTGGCGCCGCAACCACCTTCCGCGACCGCGGTCGACGCAAGGACCTCTACACCAAGTACGACCACGCCTCCCTCTGACCGCCGCATCCGCGAAAGGACCGTGCCATGCCACTCAACCTCCCTGCCGGCAAGAACATCGCCGTCAACATCGGCGCCGACTTCGACGCCCACTCCGTCTGGATGGGCACCTTCGGCAAGACCTCCCCGAGCTACCTCTCCCGGGGCGAGTTCGGAGCAGAGGTCGGTGTGCCCCGCCTGCTCGCGCTCTTCGAGAGGTACGGAGTGCAGGGGACATGGTGCACCCCTGTGCACTCGATGGAGACCTTCCCAGAGGCCTTCCGCACGATCGTCGACGCCGGGCAGGAGATCGCCGCGCACGGCTGCTTCCACGAGTCGGTGCCGAGCCTCGACCAAGAGACCGAAATCCGGCTGATGGAGAAGACCATCGAGGGCCACCTCAAAAACGTCGGCGTGCGCCCCCGCGGTTACCGCTCACCGGCGTGGGACTTCACTGAGCACACGCTCGATCTGCTCGAGAAGGTCGGCTTCGAGTGGGACTCCTCGCTGATGGGCCGCGACTTCCAGCCCTACCACCCGCGACCGGTGGAGGTCCGGTGGGAGGAGGGGTCGGTCTTCGGCCCGCCCAGCCCGCTCCTGGAGTTCCCGGTGTCGTGGTACCTCGACGACTTCCCGGTCGGGGAGTACATCCCCGGCGTCAACCAGGGCCTGGGTTCCAGCGAGGTCATGTTCCAGCGCTTCCAGGACCACTTCGACTACGCCTACGCCCACGAGACCAACCCGGTGCTGGCGATCACGGTTCACCCGCAGACCATCGGCCGCGCCCACCACATCCTCGGGATGGAGCGGTTGCTCGACCACATGGCGGGCCACGAGGGCGTGTGGTTCGCCTCGTTGAGCGACATCTATGACACCTGGACCGACGACTGAACCAGCACCGATCCGCCTCGCTCATCCGCCCAGCCCATCCGCCTCATCATCCGCCTCATCATCCGAAGGAACAGCCATGAAGACACGACACACCCTCGGTGTCGCGGCCCTCGCCGTCACCGCGTGCCTGACCGCCACTGCCTGCTCCACTGGCGTCAGCGACTCAGCCACGGCCTCGGACAAGATCATCGACGCCCCCGTCTCGGACCCGGCGGACCTGAAGATCGCCTACTTCTCGGCCGGCACCAGCAACTCCTACCTCCAGGCATCCATCGACGAGGCCAAGAAGGTGGCCGACGAGATCGGCGCCGACCTCGATGTCTTCGACGGCGAGTTCAACGCCCAGACCCAGTTCGACCAGATGCAGCAGGCCCTGACCAGCGGCAAGTACAACGCCTTCGTCGTCGAGCCGAACGACGGCAACCTCGTCTGCGACATCCTGACCCACGACGCCCCCGACGAGGACGTCCTGGTCTCCGTCTTCAACCTGCCGATCTGCGGGCGAGCCACCAAGCTGGGCGAGGACACCTACCAGCCGGGCACCGTGACGTACGTCGGCGGGCAGACCCTCGACGTCTACCAGGCCTGGGTCCAGGACGTCATCGACGCGCACCCCGACGGCGCCAAGATCGGGCTGATCTCGGGGCCGGACCTGAACGCGAACACGATCTGCTTCCTCGAGGCCGCGAAGGCCTTCGACGACGCCGACGGCTTCGAGGTGGTCGCCCAGCAGGCGACCGACTACACCACGCCCAAGGCGTTCGACGCCGCCCAGACGATGGTGCAGGCCAACCCCGACATGGACATCATCATGTCCAACTTCTCGGGCATGACTCGGGGCGTGGTGGAGGCCGTCGAATCCAAGGACATCGAGATCTACGACTTCGGCGGCGACGAGTGGGCCCTGGGCCAGGTCGAGAGCGGCGGACTCGCTAGCTCGGTGATGATGCTGCCGCGCCAGGAGACTCGCGAGGCCATCGAGGCGGTCGCCGACTACGTCGACGGCAAGGACGTCGCCGCCTTCATCAACCTCACCAAGTCCGACGAGCTGCCGGGGACACCGTTCGCCACCGCTGACAACGTCGGCGACTTCACCGCCGAGTACTGAGTCCGATCCCCGGCCTGGAGGCTGACATGAGCAAGACCCCCGCACACGCGATCGTCTGCCGAGGAGCCCGCAAGGTGTTCAGCGGGGCCGTCGCTGTCCACGGCGCCGACTTGGAGGTGCGCACCGGTGAGGTGCACGCCCTCGTCGGAGAGAACGGCGCCGGCAAGTCCACCCTGCTCGGTCTGGTCAGCGGCCGGCTCGCGGCCGACGGGGGCACCGTCGAAGTGTTCGGGCACCGGACGCACGGGGGCAACCCGCGCGAAAGCCGCGAACGCGGGCTGGTCGCGGTCTACCAGGAGCTCACGATGGTCCCCGGCCTGTCCGCGGAGGCCAATGTGTTCCTCGGGCAGGTCCAGACACGGCGCGGGCTACTGGACCGGCGGCGCATGCGCCGACGGTATCTCGAGCTCTGCGACGAGCTCGACATCCAGATCCCGCCGACCACCCTCGCCCGGGACCTCTCGGTCTCCCAGCAGCAGATGCTCGAGATCATGCGCGGCGTCGAGAGCGACGGCCGGATCCTGGTGCTCGACGAGCCGACCGCGGCCTTGGCCGAGCACGAGCGGGAGACGCTGTACCGGGTGCTGCGCACGCTCACCGCCCGCGGCACCACGATCGTCTTCGTCAGCCACAACCTCGACGAGGTGCTCGCGCTCAGCGACACGATCACGGTCCTGCGAGACGGGCAGGTCGTCCGGAGTGCCGCGCGTGTGGAGTGGACGCGGCCCACCCTCATCGAGCACATGGTCGGCCGCACGGTCGACCAGCTCGCCGAGCGCGGGACCCACGATGCAGGCGAGGAGGTGCTGCACGCCGAGGGGGTGAGCCTGCACGGCGTGCTGCACGACATCGCGGTCACGGTTCGGGCGGGAGAGATCGTCGGGCTCTGGGGCCTCGTCGGCTCCGGTCGGACGACCTTCCTGCGCTCCCTGGCCGGGGCCGAGCCATCCTCAACAGGTCGTCTCCGCCTGCACGGCAAGCAGCTGCCCTGGCCCCGCGCCGTACGCCGGGCCATCGCCGACGGCATCGTGATGGTCCCCGAGTCGCGCAAGCAGGCGCTGGTGATGGGGATGGACGCGACCAGCAACTACTGGCTGGGGCGCACGACCGGGCGCGGTCCCTTCCTCGACCGGAGCCGGGAGCGCACCGAGGCGGGCGACACCGGCGCCTTCTTCGCGTTCCGGCGGGCCCGTCTCGGCGAGCCCGTACGCAACCTCTCGGGCGGCAACCAGCAGAAGGTGCTGCTCGCCAAGTGGGCGGGCCACCGGCCGGCGGTCTTCCTCGTCGACGAGCCAACCCGGGGGATCGATATCGGCGCCAAGGCCGAGGTCCTCTCCTCCCTGGTCGAGCTCGCCCGCGAGGGCGCCGCGGTGGTGGTGACCTCCTCGGAGCTCGAGGAGGTCCTGGCCGTCGCGAACCGCCTTCTCGTCTTCGCCCACGGCCGAGTCGTCCGCGAGATCGCGGCCGACGATCCCGAATTCGCCGTCGACGCCGTCGTGCGTCACGGCTTCAGCACAGGAGCGACCCATGAACCAGCCCACTGACCTCACCCCGGCGCTCGCAACCGGCACCGGAGCAGAGCCCGACAGGGCGGCGCCAGAACCGCAGGTGCTCTCGCGCTTCGCGATGATCGGCGTGCTCGTTGCGCTGGTGGCCCTGGCGACGATCCTCTACCCGGGGTTCCTGTCACCGGAGAACCTTCGCGACATCCTCCTGCAGAACACGGCCGTCGGCATCGTGGCGCTGGGGATGACCTTCGTGATCATCTCGGGCGGCTTCGACCTGTCGGTCGGGGCGACGTACGCCCTCGGCGCCACGGTCTCCGCCGGAGTGACGATCTCGACCGGCTCGCCCAATGTCGGCCTCCTGGCCGCGATCGGCGCCGGAGCGGTCTGCGGCGTCGTCAACGGCCTCCTGGTGGCCCGGCTGAATATCAACCCGTTCGTCGCGACCCTGGGCAGCGCGTCGGTGATCTCCGGTATCGCCTACCTCTATTCCAACTCCGCCCCGTTCATCGTGTCCGACCCGAACTTCAAGGTCCTCGCCCGCTCCAGCATGGCTGGGATCCCGACACCGATCCTGATCCTTGCCGTCACCTTCGTGGTCGGCGGCGTGCTGCTCGCGATGACCCGCTATGGCCGCAACATCTATGCCATCGGTGGCAACCACGAGGCCGCCTGGCTCTCGGGCCTACGGGTCACCGACCTCACCGCCAGTGTCTACGTCATGACCGGGCTGCTCGCCGCCTTCGCCGGCACGCTCGACGCCTCGCGGCTCGGTGTCGGCCAGGCGGACGTGGGGGCCAACATCGCCCTCGACGCGATCGCGATCGTGATCGTCGGAGGCACATCGCTGCGCGGTGGCGAGGGCGCGGTCTGGCGCTCGGCGGTAGGCCTCTTGATCTTCGCGACCCTGACCAACCTCTTCTACAGCCTCAACCTCTCCCAGAACTGGCAGCTGATCGCCAAGGGAACCATCGTGCTCCTCGCCGTCGCCCTGGACTCCTGGTCGCGCAACCGCCGCGCATGACGTTACGGATGCAGCACCCTTGCATCTCAACCTCCCGCGCCGCTCGGAAGCCTGGTTACGCTGGGAACCCGGGCCTAGGTTCTGTCCCACTTCCCTGAGAAGGGATGACCTCATGAGCGGCGCTGCTCCACGACCCACCGCAGTCCACGAGATCGTGCTCGACCACGAGGGCGTCCTCTCGAGCGTGCGCGGGATCGAGTCCGCGGATGTGTCGGGTCGGCTGGACGACCTGGTCGAGCTCGCCCGTCGAGCGGGCCGGCTGGCCGGGCAGCACGAACTCTCGTTCTACTGGCGAGACGAGCGGCGACACCTGGTCTTCGCGACGGTACGCACCCTCGGGCACCAGTCGCGGACCTCCCTGTCCTGGACCGAGGACACGGTCGTGCCCCACACGGTCACGCCGCGCGAGCTCGAGGTGCTCACCCTGCTCGCCGGAGGTCTGAGCAACGCCGACATCGCGAAACGGCTCTGGACGAGCCCGCGCACCGTCACCACGCACGTCGAGCGGATCCTCGCCAAGCTCGGAGTCCGGTCCCGCGCTGCAGCAGCCTCGGTGGCCATCGAGGAGAGCCTCCTGGTGCTGCCGGTGCCGGGCGGCCCCGAAGGCTTCGAGCGACTGCTGATCGGCATCCTCAGCACCTCGGAAACCGAGCACTCCGGACCGTCGACGCCACCGCGGTTGCCGGCCTTCGGAGCCGGGTCACGGGTTCCCGGGGTGCCCGGAACCGGCCGACGATCGGTCCGGCGCCCGATCCTTCTCGGCAGTGCCTTCCCAGTGACCGGGGAGATCGCGGAAGACGGCAAGGAGATGGTGCGGGCCAGCCAGCTGGCCATCGACGAGGTCAACGCCCGAGGCGGGGTCAACGGCCGCCCGGTCGAGCTGGTCAACGTCGACCTGAACATCAAGGACGGCACATCGATCTCGCGTGCCTTCGAGGACCTGGCCGGCCACGACGTGGACGCGATGGTCTCGGGCTACCTCGGCGACCAGGAGGTCGCACACGAGATCGCCGCCGAGCACCGGGCGCCGTACCTCCACGCGGCGACCCTGGACTCGATGGTGCGCCTCGTCCAGGACAACCCCGGGCGCTACGGCAACATCTTCCAGATCTGCCCGAGCGACACGAACTACGGGCCGGGATTCGTGCAGGCGATGACGTTCCTGCGAGACAGCAGACAGCTCCCCCGACGGTCTCGATCGCTGGCGATCGTGCGGGGACGCTGGAAGCTCGGCGACCTCGGGATCGAACGCTCGGTCGAGCTGGCCGAGCGCAGCGGCTGGCGCCTCGACTACGTGGCCGACGACGTGGCCGGGACGGAGGCCTGGCGCGAGCAGGGCAGTCGGGTCGCGGAGCTCGCTCCTGCTGCCGTGATGATCGGCAGCTACTTCGTCGATGAGACGGTTACTTTCATCCGCTCCTTCCGGACCAACCCGTCCCCCACGGTGCTCTACGCTCTCTACGCGCCATCGATTCCGCGCTTCCGGGTCGAGATGGGGCCCGAGGCCGAGGGCCTGCTGTGGGCTACCACGACCGGGACCTACTCGGACCAGGTCGCGAAGCGATTCACGGACCGCTACCGCGATGCCTGGGCGGTCAGCCCTGGACGATCGCACGCGGGGATCGCCTACGACCGGGTGCGGATCTTGGCCAATGCCTGGTCGGCGGCCGACTCCCCACGGGACTTCGCCTCGGTGGCCGACTCGCTGCGCCAGGGGGTGCATCGGGGGGTCAACGGCGCCTACAGCTTCGCCGGGGCGGGCCAGTCCGCGCTCGCCTATCCGCTGTCGACACCCGACCCGTCCATCTCGATGGCCCACCTGGTCTTCCAGATCCAGGACAACCGGCAACGGATCGTACATCCGGCGCCGTACACCGAGGCGACGTTCCGGCGACCGCCGTGGTGGCCCGCCTGACCGGTCCTCAGGAGGCGAGCTCGTCGTCGCTGTCCTTGAGCTGGACCCCGGTGGCTCTGAGCCGTCGGGCTCCGCCGATGAGCGCGGCGAGGGTCCGTGCCGCGGTGGCGTGATCCAGGCCGTGCGGCGGATGGATGTTGGAGACGCAGTTGCGGGCCGAGTCGGGCAGGCCGGGCCGCGGGGCCCAGGTCAGGTAGGCGCCCAGGCTGTCGTGGCTCGACAGGCCCGGCCGCTCGCCCACCAAGACGACCACCATCCGCGCAGCCAGCGCCTCACCCACGTGGTCGCCCAGCGCAACCCGCGCCTGGGTGGCGATCACCGGTGCCGCCAGCGTCGTGCCGGCGTCGAGCAGCGGGAGCAGCTTGCCCACCAGCGGTACGGCGTGCCGGTGCACCGCCTCGGCCGACAGCCCGTCGGCGAGCACAACCGCGAGATCCACCGGCCGGCCTACCCGCTGCAGCGGCTCCGCCGGCCGTCGGCCGAGGTCGGGGCGACTCAGGTAGGTTGCCCGGTCCGGCGCGGCCGAGGGCACCATGATGGGCTCGCCGAGACCGATTCCGTACAGCCCGGCGCGCAGTGCGGCGACGTCGAGCGGTAGGTGGACGGCGTCTCGGGCGATCGCATGGGCGGCGCCCAACCTCAGAACATCGCTGGTGGAGACCGCGTTCCCGCGCCGCGCCAGGCCGATCCGGGCCGGCGTCGTGGCCCGCAGCTGCTCCCAGAAATCACTCACGAGGCCAGCTCGCGCAGCAGCGTGGACGCCGGGTCGACGGAGCGGACCCCTCCTCCGGGCTCGAGCAGGCCGATCCGGTCGAGCCATGCCTCGAACTCGGGCGCGGTGCGGCGGCCGAGCACCTGACGGGCGTAGAGCGCGTCGTGGAAGGAGGTGCTCTGGTAGCCCAGCATCACGTCGTCCGCGCCCGGCACCGCGATCACGAACGTGCAGCCGGCCACTCCCAGCAAGGTCAGCAGCGAGTCCATGTCGTCCTGGTCGGCCTCGGCGTGGTTGGTGTAGCAGACGTCGACGCCCATGGGGACGCCAAGCAGCTTTGCGCAGAAGTGGTCCTCCAGACCGGCCCGGATGATCTGTTTGCCGTCGTAGAGGTACTCCGGGCCGATGAACCCGACCACGGTGTTGACGATGAACGGGTCGAACGCCCGCGCGACGCCGTACGCACGCGCCTCGAGGGTCTGCTGGTCGACCGGACGCCCGCCCGTACCGAGGTGGGCACCTGCGCTGAGGGCCGACCCTTGACCGGTCTCGAAGTACATCACCTGGTCGCCGACCGTCCCCCTGCCAAGGGAGACCGCCGCCTCCCGGGCATCGGCAAGCATCGACAGCTCCACCCCGAAACCAGCGTTGCCTCCCTGGGTCCCGGCGATCGACTGGAAGACGAGGTCGACGGGCGCACGGCGGGCGATCAGGTCCAGTGTGGTGGTGACGTGGGTGAGGACGCAGGACTGGGTAGGGATGTCGTAGCGCTGGCGCACCTCGTCGACCAGGTGCAGCAGGCGGCCGACCGTGCGCGGGTTGTCGGAGGCGGGGTTGATGCCGATGACGGCGTCGCCGCAGCCCAGCAGCAGCCCGTCGAGGATCGCCGAGGCCACGCCCGCGTGGTCATCGGTGGGGTGGTTGGGCTGGAGTCGGGTCGACAGCCGGCCGGGGAGGCCCAGGGTGGTCCGGAAGCCGGTCACCACCCGGGTCGCGGCCGCCACGGCGATCAGGTCCTGGTTGCGCATCAGCTTCGACACCGCCGCGACCATCTCAGGGGTCAGCCCGGGCGCCAGGGCCGTGAGCCGAGTCGGTGCCTCCGGCCCCGAGGCCACCTCGAGCAACCAGTCCCGGAAACCGCCGACGGTCAGATGCCGCACCGGGGCGAAGGCCGCGACGTCGTGCTGCTCAAGAATGAGCCGGGTGACGTCGTCAGTCTCCGCCGGCACGAGTTGCTCGTCGAGGAAGACCGCCAGGGGCACGTCTGCCAGCGCCCAGCGCGCCACCGCCCGCTCGGCGTCCGAGGCGGCCGCACACCCCGCCAGTAGGTCACCCGAGCGCAGTGGCGACGCCTTTGCCATGAGGTCAACCAGACCGCGGAACTCGTACGTGCTACCATGCAGCTGCTGGGTGTACCTCACAGTGCCTCCCGGCGACGTCGGAGGCACGACCGTATGTCGGCCCCTCATTCGGCCGCGTCCGTAGTACGACGTACGCCCGCAACTCCCAAGTCGCGCTCCGCGAATCGATCACTGGAGTCTGCACTGCGGCCTGATCGCGACACCATGTAGGCAGTTCGGTCGCCATAGAACGGCTGAGCACCTCTTCATCACGAGTCCGTCGGCGACTAGTGGACGCTGACCTCCGTGAGGATCGCGACCTGAACATCGTGACGGTCGCCGCGTGGGGCGCACTAGGTCGAGCGCCTCGCGCGCGTGGGAGTGGCTGAGCGCCCACGATGCGGCCCGGTGCTCTCTTGCAGAAGGTCGTGCTGCCTGACGAGCCGAAGCCGAGAGCAACCCTTGGTCCCAGTTCAGGCGGCGTTCTGCTGCTTGGCGGTCACGAAGGCGGCGAGGCTGCCGAGGGTCTCGAAGACCTCGCCGGTGAACTCGCTGTCGTCGATCGCGATCCCGAAGCGCTCCTCGATCACGACGACGAGCTCGACGAGCGCGAGGGAGTCGAGCTCGGGGATGCCACCCAGCAGCTCGGTGCCCGCGGAGAGGTCGGCGCGGCGCTCCTCGATGCCGAGCGTGGTCACGACGACGTCGATGAGGTCGGTCACGGTGGTGTCGATGGTCTCCATGGGTTCTCCTTCTGAGGTGGTCACACGAGGACCTCGGCCGGGTGGGGATGGCCGAGGAAGGCGGTCGGGCTGGCGGTGAGTCCGTAGGCGCCGGCCTGGAAGATCACGACGAGGTCGTCGACCTCGATCTCCGGCAGCGGCAGCTTCGACCCCATCAGGTCCAGCGGCGTGCACAGGGAGCCGACGACGGTCACCGGCTCGACGTCCTCCGTCGCGACGTCGAGCGCGCCGAGCCGGTTGCCGACGACGAGCGGGTAGTTGCGCCGGATCACCTGCCCGAGGTTCCCGGACGCGGCGAGCTGGTGATGCATGCCGCCGTCGACGACCGCGAACCGCTGCCCGCGCGAGACCTTGGTGTCGACGACGCGGGTGACGTAGACGCCGCACTCCCCCACGACGTACCTCCCGAGCTCCACGATCGTGCGGGCCTGGGGCAGCGCGGGACGCAGGCGCTCATCGAGCAGGCGGCCGAGGTTGTCCCCCAGCCGAGCGATGTCGAGCGGCTGGTCCTTCTCGAAGTAGGGGATGCCGAATCCGCCGCCCAGGTTGACGTAGCGGACCGGTGCCGGCGCGAGCTCGGCCAATCGCAGCACGAGGTCGACCGTGCGCTGCTGGGCCTCGGCGAGGATGTCGGCGTCCAGGTTCTGCGACCCGGCGAAGACGTGGAAGCCGGCCAGGTCGATGTCGCGTCCCGCGAGCGCCGCCATCAGGTCCGGCACCTGCTCGGCGTCCACGCCGAACTGCTGCGGGCCGCCGCCCATCCGCATGCCGGACCCCTGGACCGCGAAGTCCGGGTTGACCCGGATCGCCGCGACCGGCCGGACGCCGACCGTCTCTCCGGCCGCCAGCAGCCGCTCGGCCTCGCCCCGGGACTCGACCTCGACCACGACCCCGGCGGCCGCGGCCTGGCGCAGCTCGCCCTCCGTCTTGCCGGGCCCGGCGAAGCTGATCGAGGCCGGGTCGGTGCCGGTGTCGAGCGCCACGCGCATCTCGCCCGCGGAGGCGACGTCGAGGGAGTCGACCAGCCCGGCGAGGTGCTGGACCACCGCCGGCATCGGGTTGGCCTTCACGGCGTACCCGAGGTGGAGGCCCGTGGGCAGCGCGGCGCGCAGGGCCTCCACCCGGGCAGTCAGGAGGCGTCGGTCGTAGGCGAAGAACGGCGTGGACCCGACGCTCGCGGCCAGCCGCTCGAGCGGCATCCCGCCGACGACGAGCTGGCCGTCCTTGACCCCGAAGGCCTCGACGTGGCGCTCGGCCCTCATCGGTCCAGCTCCGATCGGATCAGGGCCCGGTCGAACTTGCCGTTCGGCGAGCGCGGCAGCTCGCGCCGCACGACGACCTCGGCCGGGACCATGAACGTCGGGACCGCCCGGCGGTACGCCGCCTGCAGCGCCATCGGCTCGAACATCTCGGGATCCGAGGGCGCGACCACCAGCACGATCCGCTGGCCGAGCCGGTCGTCGGCGACCCCGACGGCGACCGCGTCGCGGACCAGCCCGGACTCGTAGGCGACCTCCTCGATCTCGGTGGGGCTGACCCGGTATCCCGACGTCTTGAGCATGTCGTCGCGACGCCCGACGAAGTAGAGGAAGCCCTCCTCATCGGCCCGGACGGTGTCCCCGGACCACACGGCGAGCTCAGGCTGCCGCCACGCCGGTTGTGCGCCCGGCGCCGGGCGGAACCGGGCCGCTGTCTGCTCGGGGGCGTTCCAGTAGCCCATCGCGACGAGCGGCCCGCGGTGCACGAGCTCGCCCTCCTCGCCCGGGTCGCACGCCGAGCCGTCGGGTCGGACGACGAGCACCTCGGCGTCCGGGATCGCCTTGCCGATCGAGTCTGGTCGCCGGTCCACCTCGACGGGGTCCAGGTAGGTCGAGCGGAACGCCTCGGTGAGGCCGTACATCAAGTACGGCGCGGCCTGCGGGAAGATCTCCCGCAGTCGACTGAGAGTCGCCTGCGGCATCCGGCCACCGGTGTTGGCGAAGTAGCGCAGCGAGTGCCGCGCCTCGTCGGGCCAGTCGGCCTCGGTGAGCTGGATCCACAGCGGCGGCACACAGGTCAGCGCGGTGACGCCGTGGCGGGCGCACAGGCGCGGCACCTCCGCGGGGAACAGGTAGTTCATCAACACCACGTGGGCGCCCACGTGGAAGGAGGTCGTCAGCTGGCTCAGACCCGCGTCGAAGCTGATCGGGAGAGCCGCGAGGACCACGTCGTCCGGAGTGTTCTCGAGGTAGCTGCTGACGCTGTCGGCACCGACCAGCAGGTTGCGGTGGCTGAGCACCACGCCCTTCGGCCGTCCCGTGCTGCCGGACGTGTAGAGGATCGCTGCCGGGTCGAGGTCGACACCGGGAACCGGCACCGGAGGCCCGGCGGCCGCGAGCAGGTCGTCGTAGCGGCACAGCTCGACGCCCTCCACCTCGGGCCCCTCGCCGGCGCCGACGAGCACCACGGCGACCAGCTGCTTGGCGTCGCCGAGCAGGTCCGCGAGCAGCGCCCACCGCTGGGCAGTGGTCACCAGCACCCGCACCTCGCAGTCGAGCAGCACGTGGGACGCCTGCTCCGGCTTGAGCACGGGGTTGACCGGCACGAACAGCCCGCCGGCCGCCGACGAGCCGAAGATCACGGTGACCGCCTCGATCCGCTTCTCCAGGTAGATCGCCACCCGGTCGCCGCGGCGTACGCCGAGCTGCTGCAGGCCGCCGGCCACGGCGGCGGTCGCCGACCACAGCTGCCCGTAGTCGACGGTGGTGTCCTGGTAGCTCAGGGCGGGCGCGTCGCCGCGCTTTCGGGCCTGCTCGCTGAGCAGGTGGTGGAGATGGGTCCTCATCGGTCTGCCTTCCTCATGGGGCCGTTCACCAGGGCACATTCGTGAGCTCGCTGTACAGGTCGTCGATGTCCTCCGGCGCCGCCCCGGCGCCGCGGTACATCTTGGGTCGAGGAGCGGAGAGGCGGCGCGAGAGCCGCGGGGCGTGCTGGATCACGCGGAGCTCGGCGAGCAGCACGACCACCCCGTGGCGCAGCAGGTGCCGCGAGATCGCGCCCAGGTGGCCACGGAGCAGGTCCGGGTCGCTGACGTGGAGCAAGGTCGCGAAGCCGCGGTGTCCCTTGCGGCGCACCTTCCGGAACATGACGTAGCAGTGGGCGCCGCCGACCGCGAGCACCACGTGCTGGGCCGCCGCCGCTTCGCGGTGGTCGCGGTAGATCTCGCGGTCACGACCGTCGAGCATCGCGTCGATCTGGCTCGGCCTGGTCACGACCCGGACGCCAGGAGCCGGCAGCGGGACGCACGGCACCACGACCGTGGTGGTGTCGAGGTCGGTGAAGCCGAGGCGCCGGTTCAGCTCGGGCACGCTGCCGCTCGGGGAGAGGTCGGTGAAGACGACGTCCTTGCGGGCGAGCTGGGCGCGCAGCAGGCGCACACCGTGGGCACGGTGGCTCTCGAGGACGCACCACGCTGCCAGGTTGCAGACGTGGCGCCGCTCCCCACCGACCATCCGCTCGGAGTGGAGCGCCAGGTAGACCCCGACCACCCGATCGCCCTCCGCGAGCAGGAAGCCGTGGTCGTCGACCGGCGCCTGCCAGGACGGTACGGCGGCGCTCGCCCAGGTCTCGGCGGACACGCGCGGGTCCAGGTGCTCGTGCAGGAACCGGCCCACGCGGTCGAGGTCGCTGTCCGCGATCGGCGCGACGACGGTGCGAGGTGCCGGTGCTTCCTGCTTCACTGGCATCGCACAACCAGGATCGGAGCCCGCATGACGACTCGCACGGTCAACCTCTGCTTCCACGGGATCGGCGCGCCCGACCGGGACCTCGAGCCCGGGGAGGCGCCGTACTGGATCTCCGCCGACCTCTTCCACGCGGTGCTCGACACGGTCGTGGGCCGAGACGACGTCCGTCTCAGCTTCGACGACAGCAACAGCTCCGACCTCGAGATCGGCCTGCCCGCCCTGCTCGACCGCGGGCTGCGCGGGACCTTCTTCGTGCTCGCGGGGCGCTTCGACTCCCGTGGCAGCCTCGACGAGGACCAGGTCCGCCTGCTCGCGGAGAGCGGGATGGACATCGGGACGCACGGCATGGACCACCTGCCCTGGCGCGGCCTGGACGAGGCCGCCCGGCGCCGGGAGCTGGTCGAGGCCCGCGACGCGATCGCAGCCGTCGTCGGCCGGCCGGTCGACGAGGCCGCACTCCCGCTCGGCCGCTACGACCGCTCCCTCCTGCGCGAGCTCCGCGCGCTCGGCTACGCCAAGGTGCACACCAGCGACCGCGCGCACGCCAGGGCCAGTTCCTGGCTGCAGCCGAGGTTCAGCCTGGTCGGCACCGACACCGTGACGGGGGTGCAGGAGGAGGTACTCGGCCGGCAGCCGGTACGCCGGCGCGCCGAGCGTGCCGTCATCGGGTTGGCGAAGCGCCTGCGCTGACGGGGTCATACCCGCTCCAGCCACTCGGGGCCGCGTGGCGCGGCCAGCAGGGACGGTCGCACGAGGACGCTGACGGCGCTGCGTGCGATCGCGTGGCCCAGCACCGAGCGAGAACCCTCGCGGAGCACGGCGGCGAGCCAGAAGAGTGCCCCGCCCAGCGCCGAGTGACGGCGACGGAAGAGCCGCAGGCGGTTGGCGACGAGCAGCGACCACAGCCGGGGCGAGCTGGCCGAGGCGCCTTCGAGGTGCACCGCCCGGGCGGTGGGGACGTAGCGGATGTCGAAACCCAGGTCGCGCGCGCGCAGGTGGTAGTCGGTCTCCTCCGAGTAGAGGAAGAAGGACTCGTCCCAGCCTCCGCAGGCAGTCCAGCACGTGCCGTCGATGAGCTGGGTCGAGCCCTCGGCCCAGTCCGGGCTGCCGGCCACGTCGTACCTCTCCGGGTCGGAGACGACCTCGCCGAGTGCGGCGATCCGGCCGGCGCGGGTGGCGCCGAGCAGCGCGTCGGCGTATGCCCGGACCAGGGTCGGCTCCCGCCGCATCGAGAGGATCAGCTCACCGTGCGAGTCCTCGAGGCGGGGTACGCAGATCCCCGCGCGCGTCGTCCGCAGGACCCGCAGGAGCTCCGGCACACAGCCGGCGGTGAGCCGCACGTCCGGGTTCAGTACCAGGACGGCGCTGAACTCGCCCGCCGACCGAACGGCCGCGTTGATGCCGGCGGCGTAGCCGGCGTTGCGGCCCATCTCCAGCACGACGGCCTGGGGTGCGCGGCTGCGCAGGAGGGTCACGGTGTCGTCGGCGGAGTCGTTGTCGGCCACGACCAGGGTCCAGTCGAGGCCCTCGAGTCCGAGCGGCAACGACTCCAGGAGACCGGGTAGCACCGCGGCGCTGTTGAAGGTGACGACCACGACGGCCACGCGCTCACGCACCGCGCACCTCCTGGAGCTCGAGCCGGCGCGGGAGGGCGGGAGCCGTGACCGCCCGGTCCTCGTGGGAGAGCCGGGCCGCGGCACCGGCCATGCCGACGAGCAGGAACGTGAGGCCGGCGGCCTGTGCGAACCCCCAGGCGTCGAAGGTCACCGACGCCGCGAGCATGCCGGCGATCGCAGCCGCTATCGCGAGCGAGACGTGCGAGTCGCGGGGATCGAGCGCTCGGCGCCGGGCCCCGAGCGCGCTGCCGACCGAGCCGATGTAGAGCAGCAGCACGGCGACGAGGCCCACGGCGCCGAGCTCGACGAGCACCATCAGCATCTGGTTGTCGAGGATCCGGTAGTAGCCAGGCACGAAGGTGAACAGGCCCCGGCCGAACCACGGCTGGTCCTGGTAGAGCGACATCACGACCCCGTAGTCGTCCGTGCGGCCGGTGACGCTGGGGTCGGTGGCGATGCCGCGGAAGAGCGAGTAGATGGTGCCGACCAGGCCGGGCACGGCGACCCGCAACGCGACCACGGTGAGGGGTCCGACGACGAGCGCCTTGCGGCGTACGGCGGGAGGCCAGTAGCAGAACATGATGATCAGGGAGAGCCCGATGGCGAGGATGCCCGAGCGGGACACAGCGAGCGGCATCGCGAAACCCAGGATGAGCACGGGCAGCAGGTCGCGGCGGCGGCGCCGGTGGATCGCGAGGTGCAGCGCCAGCGGGAGCACGCACGCGACCACGACGGCGAACTCGATGGGGTGCGAGGCCGTGCTGGACACCCGCTCGAGGACCGATCGGGTCAGCGAGGCACCGACGACAGCGTTGGCGCTGAGACCCGGGACCTTGATGTAGGCGGCCAGGTTGGTGCCTGTGTAGAACTGGTAGATGCCCACGGCGGAGTAGACGGCGGTGGTCCAGCACAGCATCCGGACGAGCACGTCGAGGTCGCGCCAGCTGCGCAGACCGTCGATGGTCAGCAACGCGATCCCGAGCCAGGCACCGAAGCTGAGCAGTCCCCGGTCGGCGGCGGTGACCATGGCCACGTGGACCTGGCTGACGGTCGGGAACACCAGCGTCCAGACGTCGTCGGTGCCCTGGCGCATGTTGGACGGGGCGTACCACCCGCCGAGCATCCCCGAGACGTACGCCGCGAGCACCGCGACCGTGACCCCGCCCAGCAGCAGCCGCACCGGCGAGACGCGGCGCGGGGTGAAGCTGCCGAGCCGAGCCGCGCACCACCAGAGCAGCGCGCCCAGGCCCACCATGTTGGCGAGCGTCCCGGGTGCACCCAGCGGCCGGAAGATCAGCTGGGCGGGGACGACCAGGAGCAGCACCACGTAGGCGCTGACGAAGGTCAGCGCCGGAAGGTGCGGGAGGCCCGCGAACCAGTCCCTAGCGCGCCGCATCCCGGGCCTTCCCTGGTCGACGGTCGTCGTCGACGTCGACGTCGACGTCGCTCACCGAGCGGGCCAGCTTGAGCCGGTGGTGCTCCTCGGTCTCGGCGGGGTCCGGCTCGACCTGCTCCGCCGTACGCCGCCGACGGAAGCGGCGGGCGATGCGATCCACGAGGAAGACGATCAGGATCGTGGCGACGAGGCCGCCACCTCCGATCACCGCGCAGGCCCTGATCTTGGCGCCCGGGACCGCCTCGGCCGGGCGGCTCGAGTCGCTGCGGCGCGAGTAGACGCGCTGGGTCTCCGGCACCTCGAGGCCGCGCTGCAGGGTGTCGAGCTGCTGGGTGACCCGGCGGATCACCTCATCGCGGGTCGCCGCGGCCTCTTCGGGAGCGATGTCCTTGACGGTGACCAGCAGCAGCGGGCCGGTGTCCGGGCTGACGCCGATCGCGTAGTCCGACGTGAAGCCGGCCTTCTCGACCTCGCGGTGCACCGGCTTGGAGTTGAGCTCCGACGCGGTGATGGTGGCCATCGTCGTCAGGCCCGGTTGGAGGTTGAGGTACGGGTTGCTCGGCGTGCCCTTGCCGGTGGCCGTGGGCGGCAGGAGCAGCAGCACCTCGCCGCTCGCCTGGTACTGCGTCGGGACCTCCTTGACCGCGAGGAAGAGTCCCCCGGTCACGGCGATCCCGCAGATCAGCACCACGTACCAACGACGGACCAGGACAGCGAGTGCCTCAGTGAAGTACACCGTCCTCACCTCCTCTTCCGACCTGGATCGAGGCCGCGAGCGCGACCCTGTCTTCGCGGACGCCCGAGACTCGGGTCTCGGGAGGTAGCGGCCGCAGTGCGTTGAACGGGACAGCCCGACCACTCAGCCAGGCGGGTGGCAGCCGGTCGACGGCGACTCCGGTCAGCAACCAGACGTCGGACTCGTGGATCCCGACGACCGCGTCGTCGCCGACCACGCCGGCGGCGCCGAGCCCGGCGAGGTCGTCGATCGTCAGGTTCGTGCACAGCAAGGGCCCCGGAGTCTCGGACCTCAGGTGCGCGAGCAGCTCGGCGGGGTGGTGGACGGCGACGAGCTCGAACGGCGCTCCTCGTCGCGTCAGCTCGAGCGGGTCGCCGGCGACGGCGGAGAACGCGCCGGTGCGGTCGACGTTGACGACCCGGAAGCGCTCACCGGGCACGAGGACCACGTCGTCCACGTCGAGCCTCACGTCGGCGAGGACGGGTCGGCCGGCGCCGGCCCGGTGCCGGGCCCGGCGCGCGGTCAGGGACTCGGCCAGGCCGCGACGGCGCCACCCGTGCCGCCGTACGACCGTCGACGAGCGCAGCCAGCCCGACTCCGCACCGACGACACCGCAGGTAGTCCGCACGGGCACCGCTGCCGGGTGCAGCTCGGCGACCCGGTGGTGCGCCTCGGCGAGCCGGGCGAGGTTGACGGTCAGGCTGTTGTGGGTGATCGCCAGGTCCACGGCACCTACCCGCAGGCCGAGCTCGCGCAGGCGTACGCCGTACTCGACCGCATAGGCGTGCCAGGCCAGGTCGGCATCCTCGGCGAGCGACTCCCGGAGCACGAGCTCGCGCCGTGCCAGGAACAGCACCTCGTCCAAGCTGTCGACCTCCACGGGCTCGACCGCACTGGCCCCGATCAGCTGGACCCGGTCGCGGAGCAGTCCGACGACCGCACCGCCGGCGTCGATCCCGGCCGCACCCAACATGCCCCAGTCCCCGGGGCCCGACCCGAGCTCGTCGGCGACCTCCAGCAGGCGCGACATCGAGTGCAGGTAGACGTCCTGGTGGACGAAGCCGACGACGTCGTGCCGGGCGAGGCGGGCACCGTGGTTGAGGGCAGCGCCGGCCGTGGCGAACCGCTGGCCGGTGTTGTCGACCGCGATCAGCTCGATCCGCTCCGGGTCCGCCCGGGCGACCGAGCGGTCGAGGCACTCCTCACGCACGGCCTGGTTGTTGAAGACGCAGACGAGCGAGATGCTCATCGGGCCACCACCTTCTGGAGAGTTCGTTCGAAGTCGGCGCCCGAGAACTCCGACAGGACGCGGCGCCGGGCCAGGTCGCCCAGCTCCCGGCGGGCCACGGGGTCCAGCACGAGCCGACGGATCGCGTCCGCGAGACCGGCCACGTCGCCCGGCCGCACCACGACACCGGCGTCGCCGATCTGGTCGGGCACCCCACCGACGCCGAAGGCCACGACCGGGACGCCGAGGAGCATCGACTCGAGCACGACCAGCGGGAACGGGTCGTCACGCGAGGGCAGGGTGGCGATGTCGAAGGACGCCATCGCCGGGTAGGGGTTGTCGCTCGGACCGGCGAACCGGATGCGCGAGTCGAGCTGGGCGGTGGGCACCGGGCCGTCGCCCACCCAGACGAAGCGGACGGAGGCGTCCGGTAGCTCCGCGAGCACCTCACGAGCGGCGCGCAGCCAGAGGTCGACGCCCTTGCGGTGCTCCACGCTCCCGCAGCAGCCGACGACGACCTCGCCGATGGAGGGCGCGGCCCCGGCTCGTCCGGCCAAGCCGAACACCCGGTCCTCGTCCGGCACCGAGACCAGGAGCGCGACCTGCTCCTCGGGCCGGCCGGCCAGCCGCACCAGGTCGGCGTGCACGCTGGGCGAGCAGGCGACGAGCTCGACGTCGTCCGGGATCCGCCGCACCCCGGCGCCGGCCAGGAGGTCCGTCAGCACGGCGGCCGACTCGTGGACGTGCAGGATCGTCCGGCGCCGCGGCCACCACCGGGCGGCGCGCACGTACGCCCCGGCGGCACCGGAGTTGACGTAGACCAGGTCAGCTCGGTGCCGGAGCAGATCGACCCACGCACCCACGACGTCGAGCTCGCGTCCGACGTGGTGCAGCCATCGCGACCCGGTCAGGCGGCGGCGCACCCGCGGCAGCACCGCGACCGACGTCGGCGCGAGCGCGGCGAACTCCGGGAGGAGAGGGCCCGGTCGGCAGGACAGCACCGAGACGGCGTGCCCTTCGCGAGCCAGCGCCCGGACCACCATCTGCGCCACCCGGGGCGCACCGCTGCGCGACGCCTCGTGGGTCACGACGAGGACCCGCATGGGAGAGATCCCGCCGCGGCTCACGAGGGGGCTCCCGTCAGGACGCCGTCGCCGGTGCGGACCGGCGAGCGGCCGAACGCCGCTCGGTAGGGGCGGATCATCGACCGGGTCAGCACGGCGTACGCCGCGACCGCGAGGGCGCCACCGACGACCATCACTGCCGCGGGGCGGTCGAGCAGCAGCCGGCAGCCGAGCGCGCACCCGCCGGCGACCAGGGCGGCGGTGACCGGCCCGACGACGGCGCGCGGCAGTCCGCGCAGGTCCAGGCCGGTCGAGCGGTGTACGGCGACGACGTACAGCGGCATGGTCACGACCACGATCGTCACGACGTGCGCCCAGGCCGCACCGACCAGGCCGTCCACGCGGATGCCGACGACCATCGCCGGGACCAGCACCGCGACCCAGACCGCCTGGATGCCCAGCAGCTTCCCGGTGGCGCCGACCGCGACGAGCACGTTGGCGAACAGCAACGAGACGGAGAAGAGCGCGCCGTACGCCGCGAGGACGGAGAGCACCGGAGCCGCGTCGAGCCACGTGGGGCCGAAGACGGTCTCCACCAGCGGACGGGCCAGCACGACTGTGACGACGCAGATCGGGGCCGTCACCAGGGCGACCAGGCGCACGGCCGACTCCAGGGCCGACCCGAACAGCTCGGCGTCGCCGAGCACCCGCCCGAACGACGGGACGACGACACCGTTCAGCACCGAGCTGAGGACCGTCGTCGACCAGCCCGCCACGGTGAAGGCGATCATGTAGACGCCGACCTGGGTCTCGGTCAGCAGCCGGCCGATGATCACGTAGTCGGCGTTCAGCAGCGACCAGTTGACCAGGTTGGCGAGGGACAGCGGGAGCCCGAACACCAGGAGCGGCACGACGACGGCGGGGCGCCAGCCCGGCCGGTAGCGACGGTGCAGGCAGGCCACCATCACCGCGCCGGTGACGATCTGGCCGAGCACCCGCGACCAGGCGAACGACGTGGCGCCCCCGCCGTCCAGCGCGAGGCCGATGAGCAGCGCGTTGGCCGGCAGGAAGCCCGCCGCGGTGGCCAGGAAGATCCGGTCCTGCCGGAACTCGCGGGTGAGCTGCGCACCCGGGACCGCGAAGAAGCCGGTCAGGACGAGGCAGATCGACAGGACCCGGATGGGGTCGGCCGCGGCCGGCACGCCGATCAGGGTCGCCACCGGATCGGCGAGGGCCACCATGGCCGCGCCGAGCAGGAGGCTGACGACGATGGACAGCGTCGTCACGGTCGGCGCGATGTCCTCCGGCTCGTGTGCCGAGCGGGCGACCGCGGACCCCATGCCGAGCTCCGCCAGGCTGCCGACGACGACGTGCACCGCCAGCGCGACCGCGAAGACCCCGAAGTCCGCAGGCGAGAGGATCCGGGCGATCGCGGCGGTGACCACGATCCCGGCGATGCGCACGACGATGTTGCCGGCCGCGGCCCAGACGGCCCCGGTCCCGGCCCGTCTCGCCAAAGAGACGGTGTCGTCGGTCAGCTCGGCCACCGGACCGCCTCCACGAGGACGTCCGCGACGCGCTCCTGCTGCTCGGCGGTGATGCCCGGGAACATCGGCAGCGAGAGGATCTCCCCGGAGGCCCGCTCGGCGACCGGGAACTCGCCCAGGCGGTGGCCCAGGTGAGCGAACGCGGGCATCCGGTGGATCGGCGCCGGGTAGTGGATCCCGGTGCCGATGCCGGCGGTCTGCAGCCGGTCGAGCACGCTGTCGCGGTCTCGCACCCGGACGACGTAGAGGTGGTGGACGTGCTCGTTGCCGGGCAGCGTCCGCGGGGTCCGGATGCCGACGACGCCGGCGAGCAGCTCGTCGTACCTCTCGGCCGCGCAACGGCGCTCGAGGTTCCAGCGGTCGAGGAGCGGGAGCTTGGCGGACAGGACCGCGGCCTGCAGCCCGTCCAGTCGCGAGTTGCGGCCGATCTCGAGATGTTCGTAGCGGACGATGCCACCGTGGTTGCGCAGCGCCCTCGCCTGGTCGGCGACCACGGCCGAGTGGGTCATCAGCGCCCCGGCGTCGCCGTACGCCCCGAGGTTCTTGCCTGGGTAGAAGCTGGTCGCGGCGACATCGCCGAGAGCGCCGGCGCGCACGCCTCGACGGGTGGCGCCCTGGGCCTGGGCGGCGTCCTCCACGACGAGGACGCCGGCGCCCAGCGCGTCGCGGAGCTCCTCGACCGGCGCGATCTGGCCATAGAGGTGGACGGCGATGACCGCGCGGGTACGCCGGGTCGCTCGGTCCGCCACGGACTCCGGCGAGATGAGGAAGTCGTCGTCGCAGTCGGCGAGCACCAGGTCGGCCCCGACGCGCACCACCGCCTCGGCGGTGGCGACGAAGGTGTTCGCCGGCACGATCACCTCGTCGCCCGGCCCGATGCCGGCACTGGCCAGCGCGATCTCCAGCGCGTCGGTGCCGTTGCCGACCCCGACCACCTCCGAGACGCCGCAGTACGCCGCGAAGGCCTCCTCGAACCGCGTCACCTCGGGTCCGAGCACGAAGCCGTTGGTGCTCAGCACGCGCTCGAAGCCGGCGGCGACGGCGTCGGCGACCTGGGCGTTCTGCAGCGCGAGGTCGACGAAGGGGACGGCGGCGACGGTGACGTCGGTGGCGGTGTCGGTCACGGGGGTGCTCCTCGCGGTAGGCATCGGGTCGAAGGTCTGCTCGGCGGTGCTGCTCGTCGTCGCGGTCATCAGGTCCCCACCAGTCGCCAGCGACGCGACCGCGCCGACCACCGCAGTGCATGGGAGCGGGTCAGCACCCGGTGCTCCAGACCGGCAGCCGGTCCGGAGGGGTCCCGGTGGAGAGCCCGCCAGCCACGGGTCCCGGTGACCGGCGGGTACGCCGTGCGGGCGAGCTCGGACAGCCCGGCGACGGTTGCCGCGTCGCCGGAGGCCCTGGCCAGCCGCGCCTCGCGCACGGCCTCGGTGGCGATCGCCCGAGACGCGGTCAGCTGCAGGTCGGTGCGTCCGGGGCTGGCCGCGAACAGCTCCTCGAAGGCCGCGCGCACGTTGCGCTGGTTGGCCAGCACGCCGGCGAAGTCGGTCGTCGTCATGTTCTGCCCGTGCACCCGGTAGAGGGCCTGGTGCGCGCCGTTGACCCGGCCCACGTCACCGCGTTGCGCGGCCTGCATCCACAGCAGCAGGTCCGCGGCGAAAGGGTGACGGGCGTCGTACCCCCCGATCTCGTCCATCACCGAGCGCCGCAGCACGACCTCCGGGTTGACGATCGGGTTGCGTGCGGTGGCGCAGACCCGGCGCAGCCAGGAGTCGCCCGACCACAGCGACCAGCCCGTGACGCGGGCGCTCGGAGTCGGCGGGGTCCCGGTGAAGCTCACGGGCAGCCCGTAGGCGAGGGCCACGGAGGGATGACGCTCGAGCAGCGCGACCGAGCGGGACAGCGAGTCGGGCGTCAGCAGGTCGTCGGCCGAGAGGAGGACGACGTAGTCGCCGCGGACCTCCGCGAGGCCGTCGTTGTACGTCGCGATGTGTCCCTTGTTCTGCGGGTGGGTCAGCACCCGGACGCGCGCGTCCGCGGCGGCGAGACGTCGCGCGACGTCGGCGCTGTCGTCGGTCGATGCGTCGTCGACGACGAGCACCTCCATGTCCAGCCCGCTCTGGTCGAGCGCCGACGACACCGCGTCGGGAAGGAAGTGGCCGTAGTTGTAGCAGGGCACGACGACCGACACGGTCGGTCGGGTCCGCAGGGGCACCGGTCGGGTGAGTCGCACGTCAGGCCCCTTCCATCCGGTACGCCGTCGCGATCGGCCGGGCCGGGACACCGACCCAGGTGGCACCGGGCGGCAGCGGCTCCAGGAGGGCGGCACCCATGCCGAGGGTCGCCTCCGCGCCGACCTCGCCGCCCTCGCGGACGCACGAGTTCATGCCGAGGTAGGCGCCCTCGTCGACCCGAACGCTGCCGCCGAGACTGACGCCCGCGCAGAGGGTCACGTAGTCGGCGACGACGTCGTCGTGGGTCAGCGTGGCCTGGGGCATCGCGACCACGTGGCGGCCGACGGAGACGTTCGCGGTGGCGACGACCCCGGCCAGCACGATGCTGCCGCGGCCGACCGTGGCGCCGCTGATCGCCGCTGCGGGGTGGATCACCCGGCAGTAGCGGTCCTCTCCGACGCCGAGGCCCGCCAGGCGCTCGACCAGCGACCGACGCGTCGCGCCGCGGCCCGCGCAGACGACGACGTCGTGCTCCGGGTAGCGCGCGACGTCCTCGACACCGCCGACGACCTCCACGCCGTCGAGCGCAGTGCCCCAGCGCGCGCTGTCGTCGTCGAGCAGCCGGACGTCGTCGTACCGCCCGACGGCCCGCTCGACCGCGATGGCCTCGCGCGCCAGTCCACTGGCGGCGACGAGCACGAGCCCCCTGGCCCACCTGATGTGTGGCACGTTCCTATCCCCCACTAGTGATCTGCGTGTCGCGGGTGGGCGGCTCCCCCGGCGGGCGCCGCCTACCCGTCTCGGTCATGGCGTCGCGTACTTGAACACCACATCCACGAAGTAGTTCGTGCTGTTCCACGAGCTCGTCAGGTTGCCGATGTCGGAGCCGTACCGGTAGCGACCGTTGTCCCCGGCCGGCGCCGTGAGCGGGCCGGCGGTCCAGGCCTGGTTGAAGAAGGCACCGCTCACCGAGTAGTGACCGTTGGGCGCCAGGTAGGAGACCATGTAGGTCCGGCCGGCGACGACCTGTACCGGCGTCGCGAGTTGCGCCGTCTGCCAGCCGCTGGCGGTCTCGTTGGTGAAGACGACGTCCGGTCCGATCTGGTCCCCGTCGCTCGTCCACAGCGCACCCAGGTGGGTGCCGGTGTTGCCGGGTCCCTTGTAGAAGCGGATCGCGGTGATCGTGCCGTCCACGGACGGGGTGAACCTGGTGCCGAGCTGCACTGCGGAGCTGTCGTCGGCGGCGGCCGTCGCTGGGGTCACCCCGTCGAACAGCGACGCGTTCGCGGTGGTCGTCTGCGCCGGCGCCGTGTGGAAGCTCCAGCTCTGGTTGGGCAGCGTCGCCCCGTTGGCGCCCGTGATGCCCGTGATCGTGACCTGGACGTCCGCGTCCGCCGGCAGGCTGCCGGTCGGAGTGAACGTCAGCGTCTTCTGGTCGCCGGAGAGCGCTGCGCTGCCGGCGACCGGCGAGCCACCGCTCGAGGCGGTCATCGCCCATCCCGACTGCAGCGCTGCCGTGAAGGTCATCGCCGGCTTCGTCGTACGGGGCACGTCCGTGGCCCCGGAGACAGGCGTCCTCGAGCTCACCGCGACGGTCGGCGCGTCAGCGACGAACCGCACGTCCACGAAGTAGTTCGAGGCGGCGTGCGAGTACGTCGGGAACCCGCCGCCGCTGCCGTACAGGTAGCGGCCGTTGTTGGTGGCGGGCGACGTGAGGTCGCCGGACACCCACGGGCTGGTGAAGAAGTTCTGGCTGAAGGAGTAGTGCCCGTTCGGCGCCAGGTAGGACACGACGTACTGCGACCCGCCGTTCACGGCCAGGGGGGTCGCCAGGTTGGCGGTCTGCCAGCCCGACGCGGTCTCCCCGGTGAACGTCACCGTCGCCAGTCGCTGGCCGGACGCCGACCACACCGATCCCGTGTGGGTGCCGGTGTTGCCGCCCCACTTGAAGAAGCGGATCGCGGTGACGGTCCCGTCCTTCGCGGGCGTGAACGCTGCCCCGAGCTCGACTGCCGAGCCGTCGTCGGTCGCCTCCACGTTCTGCGGCAGCTCGGAGCCGAACATCGTCTGAGGTGCGTCGACGGTGTCGGCATCGACGGTGCGGAAGGTCCAGGTCGTGGTCGGCAACGTCGCGCCGGCCGTCGACTTCACTCCCGTGAGGCTGACCGTCACGAGGGCGTTGCGCGGGAGGGCCGCTGCCGGGGTGAAGGTCAATCGCTTCCCGTCGCCGCTGAGCGCGACAGAGCCCGTGACCGGAGTGCCGCCGACGGACGCCGTCATGCTGTAGCCCGACTGCAGCGGGCTCGTGAACCACGCCCGGATCGTCGAGCTCCGAAGCACGTCCACGGCACCCGGCGCGGGGTCCTGGGCGGCGACGGCGATCGTCGGCGCCGGCGGCTGGAAGACCGGGTCCACCAGGTAGTTGCTGGCGGAGCGGGTCAGCGGTGCGCCGCTGCCGTAGGTGTACATCCCGGCATCGGAGCCGACCTTCAGCGGCGAGCGCGACAGGTTGCCGGCCGCGAACGCGTTGGGCGTCGCAGACCACCGGCCGAGCGGCGCGCGGTAGGACGCGATGTACTCGACGTTCTTGGCGATCGTGACGGGGGTCGCGAACGTCAGGGTCTGCCACCCGCTCGTCGACTCGTTCGTGAACGTGCCGGTGGCGAGCTGACCGCCGTCGGCCGTCCAGAGCGTGCCGGTGTGGGTGCCGATGTTGTTGGTGCCCTTGTAGAACCGGATGCCGGTGATGGTGCCGTCCTGCTCGGAGCTGAACCGCACCCCGAGGGTGACCGGGTCGTCCTCGGCCGCCTCCAGCATCGTCGGCACCGTCACGTCGTCGAAGAGCGTGCACGGGCAGACTCCCGGCGCTGCCGGGGGCTTCGCGGTCGTGAAGGACCAAGTCTTCGCGCTGTTGACCCCGTTGCCGAGGCTGTCGGTCCCGGAGACCGTCGCCGTGTAGCCGACGAACCCGCTGAGGGCCGCTGTCGGAGTGAAGGTGATGACCCGCGTCGTCGTGTTGTACGACGTGGTGCCGGGCACGGTCGCTCCTGCCTGGTCCTTGAGGACCAGGCCCTGCGAGCCGGCCGCGATCGGCTTGGAGAACTTCGCCGACACCGTCGTGGTCGACGGGACGCTCGAGGAGCCCGGGAGCGGCCAGCGGTCGGTCACGGTGAGGGGCGAGGTGTCGGTCGTCGTGAAGGCGACGTCGACGAAGTAGTTCGAGCCCTGGTAGCTGAGGTTCGGGAAGGTGCCCGTGTTGCCGTAGACGCCGCCGGGCTGGCTGCCGAAGCCGCCGGCCACCGAGAGCGGGGTCGCGTTGATGCCCTGGCTCGAGAACTCGAACTGGTCCATCGCGTAGTGCCCGTTGGGAGCGGTGTACGACGCCACGTAGGTCTGTCCCGCGGAGACAGCCACCGGGTTGGAGAAGCTCGCCGTCTGCCAGCCGCTCGCCGTCTCGTTCGTGAAGGTCACGGTGGCGAGCTTCTGGCCGCCTGCACTCCAGAGCGAGCCGACATGGCTGCCGGAGTTGCCGGTGCCCTTGTAGAAGCGGACGCCGGTCACGAAGCCGTCGGTCTGCGGCGAGAAGCGCAGGCCGAGCTCGACCGCACCAGCGTCGGTCACCGCCGTCGTCCCGGGCGTGGTCGCACCGAAGACGCTGCACGGGCAGTTGACGGTCAGGGCGCGCGTCACCGTGGCACCGATGTTGGCGCTGTCGTCCATGGCCCGCACCTTCAGCGGCGTGCTGCCGATGCCGTTCTGGACGTAGGTGTAGCTCCAACTGGTGGTGCCGTTGGCCGGGTGCCAGGTGGCGCCGTCGTCGGTCGAGACCTCGACGCCGGCGACCCGGCCGCCGCCGGTGTCGGTGGCGGTGCCGGTCGCCGTCACGGACGCGCCGTTCGCGACCGTCGCGCTCGCGGCCGGCGACGAGATGGTGACCGTCGGTCCGGCGGTGTCGGTGGACTTGGCGGTTGCGAAGAGACCGCTCATCAGGGTCGTCGGCTGCGCCGACATGTCCGCCATCAGGTTGACCATCGACTGCTGCATGCGGATGTCCGCGGGCTCGGGGTCGTACGGGCTGTCGTGCACCTCGTCGAGGCCCCACGTCCACTGGATCGACCCCGCACTGAAGACGAGCGCGCCACTGCTGGCGCGGTACATCGTGAGGTGATGGGTCGTCGTGCCGGGGATCAGGTAGTTGCCGAAGTCCTGCAGCAGCTGCGGCGTCGGACCGACGGTCGTCGACAGCCGGACCAGTCCGGCGGGCCGGAAGCCGTTGTCGACGTCTTCGTTCGACTCGTAGCCGACGGTGTGCGGCGCGAGCGTCGCCGTACCGCTGCTCATGCTGGCGAGGCTCGTGTTGCGCCACAGGCGGTACTTGCCCTCGGCGGCGGACACGGTCAGGGCGAGATCATCGTCGTTGACCATGTACATGGTGCCGGTCAGGGCGTTCTCCGGAACGCCGCCGCCCTGACTCCTCGGGGCGAACCTCGGATCACGCCAGGTGCCGGTCCACTCGGCAGACGGGTCGATCTTGGCGTTCGCCCAGGTCTCCTTGTACGACACGAGCGTCCGGTACGCCGTCTGGCTGGCGTCGGCCGAGGCCTCCCAGCGGGTCCGCCAGTACATCTCGTTGCCGCTGAGGAAGGCCAGGTTGACGCCGGCGTCGCGGGCGGCCTCGACGTTCGCCCGGGCGGCGCCGCTCCAGTACTCGTCGTGGCCCACGGACAGGAAGGTCTTGTGGTTGCGCAGGAGCGCGCCGTTGCGGGCCGTGTCGACACCCGAGATGTAGCTGATGTCGTAGCCGTTGCGCTCCATGAAGCGGACCGCCGGGTACTCGTTGGACATGAAGAAGTCACGCCCACCGGTGCCGCTGCGGGTGAGCACCGGGCGGTTGTAGCTGATCTTGTACGCGCGCCCGTGGTCGGCACCGACGTAGAAGTCCGACCCGCCGTAGTCGTTGTAGGCCTGCCAGGTGGTGTCGGAGGTCTGGAAGACCACGGCCGACGTGCTGCTGTCGTCGCGGACCACGAAGGTGATGTGGCTCGACGCCTGTTCGTCGGCGCGGTAGAGGCGCGCGATGTAGACCCCGGACACCGCGGTGCTCGGCACGTTCCACGACGCCGAGACGCCCCAGTTGCCGCAGTCGTAGAGCTCGGTGTTCACGTCGGTGATGCACTGCGGCTGCCGCTGCGGGAGCGTGGCCGACGGCGTCACGTTCTGGATGAACCGGGCACCGTCACCGCCGTAGTAGCCCAGGCGGAAGATCTGGACGGTGTAGCTGCGCGCGTCGGTGTCGATCTTGAAGTCGATCTTCTGCCCCACGTTGACGCTCATCTGCGTCGCGAAGCCCTGGATCGACGCGTCACCGGCCCGGTCGATGTCCCACTCGTCCTGGGGCGTGCCCGGCTTGCTGTTCTCGCAGGAGATCTTGTTCCCTTGTGCGCCGCACGGGTCGATGGCGCCGTACGCCGGCAGGTCGAGGCCGGGCATGGCCGCGAGTGCCAGCACGGCGGCGATCACGGACAGCAGCGAGACCACCGTGCGCTGGGAGCGACGACGACAGATCAGCGTGGACATCATGAATCCTCACTCGGGCGGCGAGCCGCCCCGGCTTGTTGGACCCCGAGATCCAGGAAGAAGGACCGGCTAGGCACGAGAGCTCTCGTCCCTGAGCCAGCTCGTGAAGTCACCCGCACGAACCGCGCGGCGAGCGCCGATCCGCGCTAGCAAGGTGACACCGAGGAAGATCGGCAGCTGGGCGGCCAGCCGCGGGCTGCGGCGAGCGGTCCGGCCGACCTCGGCGAGCGGCACACCGCCGCCAGCACGCAGACCCAGCGACGCGGCCTGGGTGTTGCCCGTGGCGACCCGGACCCGCCGTCGGAGCAGGTCGCGCAGGGTCCGCGGCGGCCGGACGGTCACGACGGCCTCGTCGACGATCCGGTACTCGCCCGCCGCGAACACCGTGTCGACCCCGAGGTCGTCGTTGAGCATGGTGGGCAGCTCGGAGACTCGGCGCTGCCCCTCGACCGAGAGGGCGAACGCCCCACGCCCGAAGAGGCCGGACCGTACCCGGGGCAGCTGCTCCCAGAACCCGTAGTACCACCGGACCGTCCGCGCGCAACCGGCCGTCGGCTGCACCCGCCGCGGTCCGGCGGCCAGGAGCCCGTCCTGGTCGATCGCCCGGACCAGGGCGACCACGTCGCGGCCGGTCAGCTCGACGTCGGCGTCCAGGTGGATCCGAGGGAAGAGCGACGCGGCGGCGTTGCCGACCCTGACGGCCTCCGCCTTGGACGGCTGGGGAATCTCGATCACGCGAGCCAGCGGCGCAATCGTGCGCGCCACGACGGCGGTGTCGTCGGTGCACCCGTTGCACACCACGACGACCTCGAACGCATCGGGACGGACCCCGCGGGCGAGAGCCACGAGCGTCCGAGCGATCACCGCCGCCTCGTCGTGCGCGGGGATCACCACGCTCGCGATCGGCCCGGTGCCCCCCACGGTGGGGCCCTCGGTGTCAGTCACCATCTCTGCTGCTCCTCGACCGGCCCACGTCACCGTGTGCCACACCCTGAGATGCCGTCCGGCATCCTGCTTCGAGAATGCGCGCGTGCTCCGTCTGGGACCGGAGAGCGCGGGTCCAATGCCTCAATTTGGGGACGCCCATTTCGAGCCGTGCCCTAGCCCGCGACCGCGACGGCCGGGTGCCGCCAGCCGCTCGGGGCCAGGGGCTGCAGCTCCCCCGCCTGGCGCAGGCTGCGCCCGGCGGCCTCGAGGACGTCCAGGATGCGCAGTCCGGCGGTGCCGTCGGTGCGAGGTTGACGGGCGCCGCGGATGCTCGCGGCGAACTCCTCCACCATCGAGCGGAGGGCCTCCTTCTCGTCGAGCGCGGGCGACCAGGTGTCTCCCACCCGGTAGGCGATCGTCCGAGCCGTGCGCTCGTCGCCGCTCGACGGCCGGTCGATCAGGTCGACACCGCGGTCGAAGACGCTCACGCGTTGGACCAGGTTGAGATCGTCCCAGACCAGCGTGCGCTCCGTGCCGCCGATGACCATCTGGCGGATCTTGGTCGGGCTCATCCAGTTGACGTGGACGTGCGCGAGCGCCCCGCCGACGAGGGGGAGCGACAGGTAGCCCACACAGGACTTGCCGGCCCCCAGGGGATCGGCTCCCTGGGCCGAGACCCCGAGCGGCTGCAGGCCTCCGGGAAGTACGAAGTCGAAGACGGAGAGGTCGTGGGGGGCCAGGTCCCACAGCACGTCCACGTCGGGCTGGACCAGCCCGAGGTTGATCCGCACCGAGTCGATGAAGAGGATCTCCCCGAGCGCGCCGTCCGCGACCAGCTCCCGGATCTTCGAGACCGCCGGCGTGTAGCAGTACGTGTGGTCGCACATGAGGACCAGGCGGTTCTCCTGCGCGAGCGCGACCATCTCCCGGCCTCGCTCGGAGGTGTCGGCGAGGGGCTTCTCGACCAGGACGTGCTTGCCTGCACGGAGGGCGGCGAGGGCGATGCCGTGATGGGTCCGGGCCGGGGTGGCGATGGCGATGGCGTCGACGTCGTCGTCCGCGAGCAGCATGTCGAGGCTGGACTCGATCCGGACCCCGGGCATCTGCTGGGTCACGCGCCGGGCACGCTCGACGTCGAGGTCGCAGACCGCGACGAGCTCCCAGTCGTCACTGGCGGCGAAGTTGCGCACGAGGTTGGGACCCCAGTAGCCGGCACCGACGACGGCGACCCGCAGGCGATCTGTGGACACGATGAAACCTCCGGATTGGGTTGTTCAAAGACACGAGGTGGTGAGAGGCACTGGTGGTCAGAGGCACTTGGCGAGGGCCGCCACGACCTGGTCCTGCTCGTCGTCGGTGAGCCCGACGAACATCGGCAGCAGGATCGTGCTCGCGGCGGCGGACTCTGTGGCCGGCAGCGACGGGCTCGCGATGTCGCGGTACGCCGGCTGGTCGTGGATCGCGAAGATGCGACGGGTGGAGACGCCGAGCTCCAGCATCGAGCGCATCACGTCCTCCTGGGTGCGCGACGTCCGCAGGCGGACGTTGTAGGACTGGTAGACGTGCTCGAACCCGGCGGGTTCGTACGGCGTCTCGACGCGGTCCTCGGTGGCCAGCAGCTCGTCGTACCGGCGCCCTAGCCGCCGGCGCTCGGCGACGATCTCGTCGACCCGCCCCATCTGCACGACGCCGACGGCGGCCTGGATGTCGGTCATCTTGTAGTTGAAGCCGACCTCGGGATAGGTCTCGAGGATGATCTTCGCGGCGCGGTCGCGATCAGCGGTCGACACCGAGGCGGCGTGCGCGCGGAGGAGGCGGATGTGCGCGGCGACGTCGTCGTCGTCGGTGGTGACCATCCCTCCTTCTCCGGTGGTGAGGATCTTGCGCGCGTCGAAGGAGAAGCAGGTGATGTCGGAGATCGCACCGAGGCGCCGACCGTGGATCGCCGCACCCAACGAGGGCGCGGCGTCCTCGACCACGGACAGTCCGTGCCGGGCGGCGATCGACATCAGTGGCAGCAGGTCCGCCGGAAGCCCGATCTGACTCACCGGCAGGATCGCCTTGGTGCGCGGGGTGATCGCGGCCTCGACCAGGTCGGGGTCGATGTTGTAGGTCAACGGGTCGATGTCGACGAAGACCGGGGTCGCTCCGGCGTAGCGGATCGAGTTGGCGGTCGCGATGAAGGAGAACGACGGGCAGATGACCTCGTCGCCCGGACCGACGCCGGCCGCCAGCAGACCCAGGTGCAGGCCGGTCGTGCAGCTGCTCACGGCGATGGCGTGCCTGGCGCCGACGTAGTCGGCGACGAGCGACTCGAACTCGGTCGTGCGTGGTCCGTTCATCACCCAGCCGCTGCGGACGACGTCGGCGGCCGCCGACGCCTCGGCCTCGCCCAGGGTGAGCCTCGTGATCGGGATCATGAGCGCACCGCCTCGGCGGGCTCGGTGCGGCCGGACCACACCGGGCCGAAGTCGGGGTTGTCCAGGTAGTCGCGGAGCGTAGGTGCCCCCGCGTCCTTGGCCGATGTCACGGGCGCGTCCACCGGCCAGTCGATCGCGAGCAGAGGGTCGTCGTACCGCAGCGCCCGCTCGGCGACGCTGTCGTGGAACTGGGTGCACTTGTACTGCACCTCCGCGACGTCGGCGGTGACCGCGAACCCGTGTGCGAACGACGGAGGGATCAGGAGCTGACGGCGGTTCTCGGCACTCAGGGTGACCCCGATCCACTGCCCGAAGGTCGGCGAGGTGACCTCGATGTCGACGACGACGTCGAAGATCTCGCCGACCGTGCACCGCACCAACCGCCACTGCTCGCTCGCCGGCGCCTGGTAGTGCAGGCCACGGACGACGCCGCGGCGCGACCGCGAGTGGTTGTCCTGGACGAAGTGCAGGTCGATCCCCTGCTGGGCGAAGGTGCGTTGGCTGTGGGACTCGTAGAAGAATCCCCGGTCGTCCTCGAACGCCTCGTAGTCGATGACCCGGACGCCGGGGAGGGCCGCCTCGGAGACCGTGGTCCTCATCGGACCCAGTTCCTGTCCTCGATGGCCGCCAGCATCTCCTGCGGCGACTCCGGCCTGTTGGCGAACCACCAGACCAGCTCGGCGATGCCGTCCTCCAGCCGGACCTCCGGCCGGAAGCCCGTCAGCGTGCGCATCAGGGTGTCGTCAACGAGGAGCCGGCGTACGTCGCCCGGACGGTCCTCGAGCCGCTCGACGCCCCCGCAGTCCGGGCCGACCGCCCAGTGGATGGCGGTGACCAGATCGTTGATCGTGGTCTCCGCCCCCGAGCCCAGGTTGACCGTCTTGCCGACCGCGGCCTCGCACGACGCCAGCGCGATCAGCCCGCGGGCGGTGTCGGAGACGTGCATGAAGTCCCGGGTCTGCTCACCGTCACCGAAGACGATCGCCGGCCGGCCGCACAGGGACCGCACGATCGTCCGCGGGATCACCTCGCCGCTGTCGCCCTCGAAGTGGCTGCGGGGCCCGTAGGTGTTGAACGGGCGGGCGACGATCACCGGCAGCTCGTAGGTCCGCCAGTGTGCCCGTGCGTAGGCCTCACCGGCGAGCTTCGACCCGCCGTACACCGTCTCGGGCCAGGTCGGGTGCAGCTCGTCCATCGGCGTCGTCTGCGCGGTGCCGAACACCTCGCTGGAGCTGACGTGCACGAACCGACGCACCCCTGCCGTCAGCGCTGCCTGGAGCAGCAGCAGAGTGCCCTCCGCGTTGACCGAGTGGTTCTCGACCGGGTCGTGCAGGCTGTGCCGAACCCCGAGGCACGCCAGGTGGAAGACGACGTCGACGCCGTCCAGGACCGCCCGCATCGCCGCGCGGTCACGGATGTCGGCGACCACCACGTCGGTGCGTGGGTCGGCGAGGGCCGCCGCGAGGTTCTCCCGCCGGCCGTTGACGAAGTTGTCGACCACTCTCACCTCGCGGACCCCGGCGGACAGAAGCCCGTCGACGAGGTGGCTGCCGATGAAGCCGGCACCGCCAGTCACTAGTACCGTCGAGTCCTGCAGGCCGCCGTTGTCGTGCACGAAGTACCCCCGAATGAATGCTGTGTCGCCCCTGGTGGGCACGCCGAGGATGTCCAGATCCGGTGGGTGCGGACGACTGCCCGGCGCCCGGTTCCCCAATATTGGCGAGGGGCACGGGTGTTTGCGGGTCGTGGGCGGGGGCCATCCTCACCACGTCCGACCCCCGAAGTGAACGAGTTCCCATGCCCTACCCGACGTCCCAACGTCCTGCCCTGCCCAACTCCCCGATCCGACGCCTTGGGGCCGTTGCCCTCGCCGCGATCGCGGCGATCACGGTCCTCCCCGCCGCTCTCACCGCGGCCCCCGCGTCGGCGCGTCCCGCCGTCATCGAGGCCCGGACGACACCGGCCACGGCCGCTGCTACGCCCGAACGCAAGGCCAAGAAGGCCTGGCCGGGTCCCAGCAACACGGGTGTGCCCGCGAGGATCAAGCTCCGTGCCTACACCGGCCCGTGCACGATCTCCCGTCCGACGACGATCTCCGGCGTCGACGCCACCGGTCGCTGCGACGCGATCCTGGTCCGAGCACCCGGCGTCGAGATCCAGGACTCACTGCTTCCCCGCGTGGACGCCACCGACGGTGGCGCCAGCTCCGTGACCCTGATCCGGTCGACCGTCCTCGGTGGCACGTGGAGCGACGGCGCCATCTGGGGCTACAACATCACCGCACGCCGGGTCGAGGTGACGGGCGCTCAGCACAGCTTCCACTGCGCCAGCAACTGCCGCGTGATCCGCTCGTGGCTGCACGCGCAGTACAACCCGGCCGGCCAGAGCTACCACAACAACGCCTTCATCTCGAACGGCGGCAGCAAGATGGTGCTCCGGGGCAACCGGCTGGCGTGCACGCCCCAGGTCAACAGCACCGACGGCGGCTGCACCGCCGACCTGTCCCTCTTCGGCGACTTCGACCCGATCAGTCGGGTGCGCGTCATCCACAACCTGTTCGTCGCGAACTCGGCCGGGATCTCCTACTGCATGCACGCGGGCTACAACCCCGACAAGCCGCACGGCGAGAACCCGACGCACATCATCGTGAAGGACAACGTCTTCCAGCGCGGGACCAACCGCAAGTGCGGTGTCTGGGGCCCGGTGACGTCGTTCGCGCGCAGTGGCGTCGGCAACGAGTGGTCCGGCAACCGCTGGCAGGGCGACGGCAACGCCGTGCGCGCCCGGTGATCGGCGCCGACGACGCGAGGAGCCGGGTCTGAGGAACCGGGTCTAGGAACCGTCGGCGACCGCGACGATCGACTTGGTCACGCCGAGCGCGCGTTCCCGCAGGACCTGGGACCCGGGGAAGTAGGCCCGGAGCTCCGCAACGCCGATCAGCTCGGTCCACTGCACCTCCGACATGGCCTGCGCTGCGGAGTCCGGCTTCGTGTGCGCCATCGGCCACACCGCCGCGACCCGTGCGCGCAGGCCCATCGGCAGGAACTGCAGGCCCGGGAAGAGCCAGTGCGGCTCCACCGGGAAGTAGCGGTACGGCGTCTGCACCCAGTGGCGCGGAGCCAGCTCCCGGACCTCGGCGGCCAGGGCCGCCCGCTGAGCGTGTCCCCCGACGTGCTCGATCAACGAGTTCGAGAAGACCAGGTCGTACCGCTGCGAGCGTCCTGCCCTCGCGAGTGCCGCCCCGGCCGCGCACGCATCGCCGGTGACCGGCACGATCCACGGCTCGTCGGCCTCACCCGGCTCGAACAGGTTCACCACCGTCACGCGGGCGGGGCGGACCGGGGCACGTCGCCACGCCTCGGCCGTGCCGCCGAGGTCGACCACCTCCATGCGTGCGAGGTCGGGAAAGCGCGCGGCGACGAGGTCCCAGCGCCGGGCGCGGTGCCGCGCACCCACCGACGTCGGCGAGTCGACCAGCATCCGCCGGAGCCGTCCCGACCCGATCGATGCAACCGTCACGTGAAACCCCCTTGTTGGCGGGGATCGGCGGTCCGACCCCCGGCCCGACCGATCCCCGCACTCCGAGCATCGCCATCGGCGGCGGGCGTACCGCGATCTGGCTAAAGGGTTCCCCCAACCTGGGTATCCGCGGGCGACGATCCCCGGCGCAGCACCGGCCCGGCGCTTCATGGGGCCATGAGCGTGACACCGGACGACGACGCGCACACCGGTCGCCACAACGTCCGCAATGCCTTGATCGGGCTGCTGGTCTGCTGCGCGGTGCTCGCGGCGGTGCCGGCCGGAGCGATCCTCTACCTGGAGCACCGCCTCTCGGAGAACGTCACGCGCATCCCGGGGGTGTTCGACGGCCTCGACGACCGGCCGAGCCGACCGGCCGGACCGGCCGGTGACGCCCTGAACGTGCTCGTCGTCGGCACCGACCGGCGTTCGGACGTTCCCACGACCGGGAGCGACGCGCGAGCGGCGTCGTGGATCCCGGGGGCGCAGCGCAGCGACGCGCTGATGATCCTCCACATCTCGGCGGACCGGCGTTCCGCGGCGATCATCTCGATCCCGCGGGACACGTGGGTCAACGTGCCGGGCTACGGCATGCACAAGATCAACGCAGCCTTCTCCTTCGCCGGGCCCTCACTGACGATCGCGACGGTGGAGCTGCTCACCAACGTGCGCATCGACCACCTCGCCGTCATCGACTGGTCCGGCTTCGAGGCACTGATCGACGCCGCTGACGGCATCACCGTGACCGTGCCGGCCACGGTGACGGACTCGGTACGAGGCATCACCTGGACCGCGGGCGAGCACCACCTGAACGGCGGGCAGGCGCTCGACTACGTGAGCCAGAGGCACGGGCTCCCGCTCGGCGACCTGGACCGGATCGAGCGTCAGCAGGTCGTGCTGCGCACCCTCATGGAGGACACGCTGCACCAGGAGATGCGCAAGGACCCCCGCATGCTCTATGGCTTCCTCGACACCGTCAGCCAGCACCTGTCCCTCGACAGCGGCTGGTCGACGAAGGAGCTGGTCGCGTTGGTGGTCTCGATGCGCAGCTTCGAGACGGCAAACCTCCGCTACCTGACGATGCCCGTCGCAGGCTTCGGCACCGAGGGAGCCGAGAGCGTGGTGTACGGCGCGCGCCGCCAGGCTCGCGGGCTGTGGGGCGCCGTGATCGCGGACGAGGTCGAGGCCTGGGCCGCGCGGCACCAGGATCGGCTGACGCCGCCCACCGTGAGCTAGTGTCGCGCGCACGAGTCCGTCCTGACTATTGGGTATCCGTGCCCGCCCCCGACCACTCTCGCGGCTTCGGACCCTCTAATGAGCACCATGTCGATCACATCGTCACCTCGGGTGCAGGCTTCGGCCGACGTCGACCACCGCGCGACGGTGGGCCAGGACACCGTCGTGTGGCATCTCGCCCAGGTCCGGGAGAACGCCATCGTCGGCGACAGCTGCGTGATCGGCCGCGGTGCCTACATCGGCCCGGGTGTGGTGATCGGCGACCGCTGCAAGATCCAGAATCATGCACTCGTCTACGAACCCGCGTTCGTCGAGAACGGCGCGTTCATCGGTCCCGCGGTCGTGTTCACCAACGACTACTTCCCCCGGGCCGTACGGCCCGACGGTCAACCGAAGTCGGCCGAGGACTGGGAACCGGTCGGCGTCCACGTCGGCGAGGGAGCATCGATCGGCGCCCGAGCCGTCTGCATCGCGCCGGTCAGTATCGGCCGCTGGGCGATGGTGGCCGCGGGTGCCGTGGTGACGCGCGACGTCCCCGACTTCGCGCTGGTCGCGGGCGTGCCTGCTCGCCAGGTCCACTGGGTCGGGCGAGCCGGCGTACCCCTCGAGCGGGTGGCGGGCGGGACCTTCCGGTGTCCCACCACCGGCCACCGCTACTTCGAGTGGAAGGGCCGACTGAGGGAGGACGTGCTCACGGAGGCGGCCGCCCTCACCGAGCTCGAGGATGCCCCCGGCCGGAGCGCGCGGCGATGACCGACGCCCGCTCCCGGCAGACCCGCTGAACTGGCTCGCCAGCCGACCGCACCTCCCACATCTGGTCCACGCCGACCCGACGGTCCACCCCCACGCCCCCACAGGGTGCCGCTGTTGTCGGGCAGGACACGCGCCTCGGCCCGGCACCGAGCGCGTTGGGAGGCGATCGGCTGGCGAGCCGCTCGTCGCAGGGCTCGCCGGACCACCGCCCCCAAATTGCGGTATCCGTGCCCCGAAAACGTGACGCCGCGCATCGGGGGCCGAGCAAGGTGCTCGTGTGATGGGGGAGACGATGAACACGAAAGACTCGCTGACACACGACCAGAGTGGGACTGCCATTGCCATGGCGCCATCTCGGCCAACCGCTGCCGCACGGACCGGCCGCAACCGCTCGCGGCTGCGGGTGCTGATCCTCGACGACCACGCACTGTTCGCCGAGTGTCTCGACCTCGCGCTCACGACCAGTGGGCACGACGTGCAGAAGGCGGAGCTGCCGATGAACCCCGCCAGATCGGCGAGGTTGCTCGCGAGCGTCGTACGGTCCCGACCCGACGTGGTCGTCCTCGACCTCGACCTCGGGGCCTTCGGCGACGGCGCCCGGCTGATCCCGTCGCTCGTCCAGAGCGGTGCCGCCGTCGTCGTCGTCACCGCTGACGAGGACCACGCCCGGTGGGGCGAGTGCATGCGCTACGGCGCGCGCAAGGTGATGAGCAAGTCGGCGCCGCTCAATGAGATCGTCGCGACGCTGCGACGCCTGGGGGACGGCCTGACGGTCCTGAAGCCCATGGAGCGCGAGGAGCTGCTCCAGCGGTGGCACGAGAACCGGGTGCAGGAGCAGGCCCTGCGCGCCCGGTTCAACCAGCTGACCGTCCGTGAGTCCGAGGTCCTGGGACACCTGACGCACGGTCGCACGGTTCGCGACATCGCCACGTCCTCGGTGGTCTCGGAGGCGACGGTCCGGACCCAGGTGAAGTCGATCCTGTCCAAGCTCGGCGTCTCGTCCCAGATCGCCGCGGTCGCCGTGGCACACCAGGTCGACTGGCGGTCACCGGTCGACTGACGCCCGCGGCGCGAGCTAGTCGAGCCCGTGCCGCCGGACGAACTCCACGATCTGCTCGGCCAGCTCCGGGCGACACACGATCAGGTCGGGCAGGTAGACATCGTCCTGGTTGTACTCCAGTGGCGAGCCGTCGACCCGTGAGGTGAACAGCCCTGCGGCTCGGGCGACCGCGACCGGCGCGGCCGAGTCCCACTCGTACTGGCCGCCGGCGTGCACGTAGGCGTCGGTGAGGTCGCGCGCCACCGAGATGACCTTGACGCCGGCCGAGCCCATCGGGACCAGCTCGGCGTCGATCTCCTTGGCCAGCGCGTGCACGAACTCGGGCGGACGGCTGCGGGAGACCGCGATCCGGGGCCGCGCCGCGGTGCTCGGTGGTACGACGGGTGGCCGGCCGGTGTCGAACGTCTCGCCCTGGGCGGGCAGGGCGACGGCACCGGCGGTCAGGTCGCCGTCCTGCCACAGCGCGACGTGGACGGCCCAGTCGTCGCGCGGCACCTCGGAGAACTCCCGAGTGCCGTCGAGCGGGTCGACGATCCAGACCCGGCTGTTGGTCAGCCGCGCCTTGTCGTCCTTGCCCTCCTCGGACAGGACGGCGTCCGCTGGCCGGTGCTCGGCGATCAGGCCCATCAACAGCTCGTGGGCCGCGCGGTCGCCGGCGTCCTTGAGCTCGCGACCCTCCAGCCCTTCGCGGCGTACCTCGAGCAGGCGCTCCCCCGCGACGGTGGCCAGCCAGGCGGCGAGCACGTGGTCGTCGGTGGCGGCAGCAGCGGGCGGGGTTCCGGGTGCGAAGTTCACGCGGGCCACCCTAGCGATCAGGAGTTGAACTTCTGCTGGGTGCGCTCGAGGCCGTCGGAGATCAGCGTCTCCACGGCGTCCGCGGCCGTGTCGACCTGGAACGGCAGGATCTTCTTCTCGGCGGACGAGTAGTTGGACAGCACGAAGTCGGCGACGTCCTGGCGACCCGGCGGGCGGCCGATGCCGACGCGCACCCGGTGGAAGTCACCGGTTCCGAGCGACGAGCGCATCGAGCGCAAGCCGTTGTGGCCGTTGTCGCCACCGCCGAGCTTGACGCGCATGGTGTCGAACGGGATGTCGAGCTCGTCGTGGATCGCCACGACCTGCTCCGTCGGGACCTTGTAGAACGAGGCGAGCTGCTTGACCGGCCCGCCGAGCTCGTTCATGTAGCAGCGCGCCTTCATCAGGACGACGCGTGGGGCGTCGGCGCCCGGGGCACCGAGCCGGCCCTCGACGACGTCGGCGCGACCGGACTTGTGGGCGCGGAACGGCGAGCCCATCCGCGAGGCGAGCTCGTCGACGACGAGGTAGCCGATGTTGTGCCGATGGCCGGCATAGGTCGGGCCGGGATTCCCGAGCCCGACCACCAGCCACACGGGCGTGGTGGAGTCGGTCATGGAATCCCGGCCCTTTCTGTCGAACAGGTGGCCCAGCAACGGGCCGAGCATCACTCGGCGGCGGGGGCCTCGGTGCTGTCCTCGGCGCCGACCTCGTCGACGTCCTTGTCGGTCTCGTCGCGCTCGATGCCGGCCTCGGCCTCGGCCTCCTCCAGCTCGGCCTCCAGCGACGCCTGCGACTGCATCTCCGTGATGTTCACGATCAGCGTGTCGGCGTCGAGCAGCAGGGTGCTGCCCGAGGGGAGCTTGAGGTCGGACGCGTGGATCTGGGTGCCGGCGGCAGCGCCCTCGATGTCGACCTCGATGAACTCGGGGATGTGGGTGGCCTCGGCCTCGAGCTGGATGGTCGAGGTCTCGGTGACGACCAGGGTCTCGCGGGCGGCCTCGCCGTTCAGGTGCACGGGCACCTCGACCGTGACCTTCTCACCCTTGACGACGGCGACGAAGTCGACGTGCTCGAGGTGGCGCTTGATCGGGTCGACCTGGACCTGCTTGGTCAGCGCGAGCTGGGTCTTGCCGTCGATCTCGAGCTCGAGCAGCGCGTTCGCGCCGCCGTGCTTGAGGGCCATCATGGTGTCGTGGCCCGGGAGGGTCACGTGGATCGGGTCGTTGCCGTGGCCGTAGATGACCGCGGGCACCTTGTGCTCGCGACGGATGCGGCGGGCGGCACCCTTGCCGAACTCGGTGCGGGTCTCGGCCTGGATCTTCTCGCTCATGCGCTGCTCTCCTCGTACGTGCTGGCTGTTTCTGAGTCCTGGGGCCTCGGCTCGACGCTCTGCAATCGTCGGGGGCGCATCCGGAGGATCAGCCAGCCCTGTCGATCACGGAGAGCCGGGAACTCTCCCTCGCCGAGGCAACCGCACTAGCCTAACGGCGCTGCGCGCTCAGGGCGAATCCGTACTGTCGGACCCGTGGCTCTCACCTTGGTCGAGGCGCGCATCCGCGCCGCCCAGCTCTCCGAGGTCTCGTACGACGTCGCGCTGGACCTCCGCGACCCGACGTCCTCCACCTTCGGCTCGCGGACCACGGTGCGGTTCCGTTCGAGCGCTCCCGGCACCTTCCTCGAGCTCGCGGCGGCCAGCGACCTGTCCGTCGTCGTCAACGGCGAGACCGTGCACCGGTCGTACGCCGACGGGCGGATCCACCTCACGGAGCTGCACACCGGACTCGGCCCCGACGGCGTCAACGAGGTCGTCGTGGAGGCCCGGCTGCCCTACGTCAGCGACGGCGACGGCATGCACCGGACCGTCGACCCGGCCGACGGCGAGACCTACGTCGGCGCCTACCTCGGCATGGACGTCGCCCAGAAGGTCTTCGCGTGCTTCGACCAGAACGACCTCAAGGCGCCGATCACGACGTCGGTGCAGGCCGTGCCTGCCTGGACCGTGCTGGCCAACGGTCTCCCCGTCGAGGGCGAGGCCGGTGGGGGCGGCCACTGGCGCTTCGCCACCACGCCACCGATCCCGGTCGCCCTCCTCGTCGTCGTCGCCGGCCCGTGGGCGTCGCAGCGGTGGGAGCACGCCGGACTCCCGTTCGGGTGGCACGCGCGTGCCTCCCTCGCCGGCGAGCTCGAGCGGGACTTCGCGGAGCTGCGTCGCATCACCGTCGACTGCTACGACCACTTCGCGGCGATGTTCGACGAGCCGTATGCCTTCGACTCCTACGACCAGGTCTTCGTGCCGGGTCTCAACTGGGGAGCCCAGGAGATGCCGGGCTGCGTCACCTATCGCGACGAGCTCCTCCCCCGCGGTGCCGTCCCGGGACCCGTGCGGGACCTTCGGGCGTCGGTGATCGCGCACGAGATGTCGCACATGTGGTTCGGCGACCTGATGACGATGACCTGGTGGGAGGACACCTGGCTCCAGGAGTCGTTCGCCGACTACATGGGCTACCGGGTGGCGGGCGACGCCGCCGGCTTCGCCGGATCGCTGGTCGGGCACGAGGTCGGCCGCAAGCCGTCGGCGTACGACGCGGACGAGCGTCGCTCCACCCATCCCGTGGCCCCGACACCCGAGGACGTGCCCGACGTCGACTCGGCCGCGACGATCTTCGACTCGATCTCCTACAGCAAGGGCAACTCGGTGCTCCGGCAGCTGGCGACCTGGCTCGGCGACGACATCTTCCTGCGGGGTGTGAACACGCACCTGTCCCGGCACCGCTTCGCCAACGCGACTCTCGCCGACTTCGTCGACGCCCTCGACGAGGCCGCCGACCGCGACGTCCGTACCTGGGTCGAGCAGTGGTTGCGCAGCACGGGCTTCGACACCCTGCGCGTCGACCTCGACGGCGACGTCCCGGTGCTGCACCGCGTCGGCACGCGTCCGCACCGGGTCCGCGTGACGGCGTACGACAACGCCTGGGTCGCCGTCGGGTCCGAACTCGTCGACGTCGCCGACGAGCCGGTCCCGCTGCCGGCGTACGCCGGTCGGGTCGTGGTGCCCAACTCCCACGGCGAGACCTTCGCCCGGATCGTGCTCGACGAACGTTCCTGGGCGGCGGTCGACGCCGGGCTGTGCCGGATCGAGGACGACCTCGTGCGGGCCGTCCTCTGGACGATGCTCGTCGACCGGGTGCACACCCGCGAGCTCGACGCCGCGGCGTTCGCGGACCTCGTCGATCGGCACCTGCCAGGCGAGCGCAGCGCCACCATCGTGACTGCGGTGCTGACCCGTACCGTGACCCGGGTGCTGCCGCTGCGCACTCCAGGCGCGGCAGCACCCGACCTCGTCGAGCAGTTGGCCGCGGCCTGCGGCACCGGCCTGCTGCACGCGACCTCGCCCGAGCTGGCGCTCACGTTCGCGGACGGGTTCGCCACCGGGTCCCACGACGTCGCGACGCTGCAGGGCTGGGTGGCGGCCAACGCCGTCGGGAGCCTCCCGCTGCCCCCGACGCTACGCTGGCGCGCCGTACGCCGCCTGGCCGAGCTGGGCGCGTGGGACGCCGAGGCGATCGAGGCCGAGCGCGTCAGGGAGCCCGGGTCGGACGCCGAGGTCGGCGCCGCTGCGGCGCTGGCGGCCCGCCCGAGCGAGGCCGCCAAGCAGGCAGCGTGGTCGGCCGCCGGTGACCCCGCGGTCGACAACCGGACCTTCGAAGCGCTGATGGCCGGGCTCTGGTCGCCCGAGCAGCCCGACCTGCTCGCGCCGTACGTCGAGCGCTACCTGCGCGACGCCCCGGTCTGGGCCGCTCGCGGGCAGGCCTTCGCTCTCGTGGTCGGTCGTGCACGACCGGCGCTCGCCCTCACCGACGACCAGGTCGCCCGGCTCGACGAGGCACTCACCGCCGAGCTGCCGACCGTGCTGCGTCGGCAGTGGGAGGACTGGCGCGACGACCTGGGACGCGACGACTGACGTCGGCGTCATCAGTCGACGTACTCAGTCGATCGCAGCAGCGCCACCGCCGCGAGCTGGGACCGCACGCCGAGCTTGTGGAGGACCGCGCGCACCTGGCTGCGGACCGTGGACTCAGAGAGGCCGAGCCGGGTCGCGATGGAGCGGACGGGGACGCCGCTACTCAGGAGGTCCAGGACCTGCAGCTCACGCGGCGTCAGACGGTTGAGCCGGCGTTGCAGGCCCGCGACCCGCTCCTGGGCCACCTGCCAGTCGCCCAGGAGTCGATCGAGCTCGTCTGCGCACGGGGCGGCCAGGCCCTCCGAGAGCATCACGATGAGCGACTCGATCTCGTCCAGCCCGGTCAGGTTGGGACGGACCGAAGCGGCACCCGCCTCGCGGAGCCCGCCCCAGGACGCTCCGCGCGGCACGCCGGTGAGCACCACCCACGGGCCGTCCCACTCGCTGATCAGCGCGGCCGCGCCCGCCATCCGGATCGGCGTGTCCGCGTCGTAGATGAGCAGCGCGACGTCCGGACCGACCCGAGCGAGCTGACGGTGGACCGGATCGTCTCGCGACAGACCGGGCCAGGTCAGGATCGTGACGTCGATCCGCCGACTCACGAGCGCCGCACGGACCGCCTCCGCGATCAGCGACAGGTCCGACGCGAGCGCGACCTGCACTTGACGCCTCGCGTCGGTCCGAAGCGACGACTCAGGGACTTCGCCCGAGCTCGAGGTCGTGACCGTCATCGCTGGCGATTGTCCGGCTACGGCTGCGTACGGCGGGGGCCGCGACCTCCGATCTCCCCTACATTCGGGACGACAGCACTGCCCCGAGGCACCGCGCCGACCCCTGCCGCTCACCGTTTCCGTCCCCAAATTGTGGTATGACCACTCGATCCGGCTGCGAGGGTGCGATCGGGCCCCGGATATTGCTGTTTGTGCCATCCTGGCGAGCAGATCGCGGGAAGGTCTGAACTCGGTCGCACCTTGTCGTTGATCCGCGAGCGGGAAGGGGAACGCGCCAAGCGCCGGGGAGACGCCGATGCCGCAACTACAGGCAACGCTCAGAACGACCGACGGCCGACAACTCGGCCTGCCGACCGCCACCATGATCGTCGTGCTCCTCGTCCTGCTCGGGCAGGACGTCGCCGGACCGGAGCTCGGACTCGCGGCGGTGGCGGTCATGAGCGCGCTGTTCGCCGACATCGGGGTGCTGTGCGCCGGCATCCTCCTCTACGCCCACTGGAGGGTCGGCCTGGCTTCGACCACCGCCTGGCTGGTGACGGCCGTGGTCGCGTTCTCGTTGCAGGGACTCCACTGGTTCGTGCTGACGCTCGGCACGGGTCCGCCGCTCGCCGAGCACGCGGCCTGGGTCGCCGGCTACCAGATCGTCGCGACCCTGGGGCTGTGCCTGCTCGTCACCCAGTCGGAGGAGCTTCCCGGGGGACGGGACCCGCTCGTCCTCGGCCTGCTCGTGGGGCTGCTCGTCACGACCGGGCGCATGCTCCTGCTCGAGCTGCCGCTGTCCGCCCCGCCCCGGGGCGCGTACGTCGCGGCGGGTGTCGGTCTGACTCTGATCTGCGTCGTGAACGCCGTCGCGCTGGCGCGCTCCCGCGCCTTCTCGCCCTGGCTCCGCCGCCGACTGTGCGCTGCGACCATCCTGCTCGGCCTGGGTCAGGCGGCCGCGTTCCCCGAGCAGGCGCCGGCCTGGCTGACGATCGTCAGCATCGCCACCAACCTCGTGGGCGCCGCCGTCCTCGTGGCGGCCGCCTTCATGCTGGCCCGCCGCTCGGCCCAGAACGAGGAGGAGGCGATCGCGGTCCTGCACCGTCGTCTGGAGGTGGCCGAGATGGACCACCACGACGACCAGGCCAGGCTCCACGAGGTGCGCGCGACGGTCGCCGGCCTGTCCTCGGCCACGCGCCTCCTGCACCATCACTCGAGCATCAGCGAGCTGCGTCGATCCCAGCTCGAGCAGATGATGGAGGCCGAGTTGGACCGGATGACGAGACTGATCTGCGGTCGACCGACGACGCCGCCGGGCCCGGTCGACCTCGACCGCGTGCTCGAGCCCGTCGTCGTACGCCACCGCGCGGCCGGCCGCCGGATCGACTGGGAGCCCACCGGGGCGACGGCTCTCGGCCGCGCCGACGACATCGCCGAGATCGTGAGCATCCTTCTCGCCAACGCGCAACGGCACGCCGCCAGCAGCAGGGTGGAGCTCCTGGTCCGTACGGCGCACGGCTCGGTCGAGGTCGTCGTCGGCGACGCGGGTCCAGGCGTCGACCGCCAGCTGCGACGCGCGATCTTCGAGTGGGGCGGGCGCAGTCCGTCCTCGAGCGGGGAGGGCGTCGGCCTGGCGTCCGCCCGGCTCCTGAGTCTGGATCTCGGTGGATACTTGAAGCTCGACGACCGAGCCGGGCCCGGTGCGACGTTCGTCCTCGGCTTGCCGATGGCAGAGGAGGCCCTGCGTGACCGCGCCCGCACCGCGTAGACAGCTCAAGGTCCTGATCATCGAGGACCACGCCCTGTTTGCGGAGTCTCTCGAGCTCGCCCTCAATCTGGACGGTTACGACGTCCGGAGGCTGCCCATCCCGGAGGGGGGCGGCACCCAGACCCTGCTGTCGTCCGTCATGCGGCTGCGCCCCCGCATCGTCCTGCTCGACCTCGACCTCGGCCGGTTCGGTGACGGGGTCCGGCTGATCACGCCGATGGTCAGGGCCGGCACCAACGTCGTCGTGGTGACAGCCTCGACCGACCGAGCGCGCTGGGGAGAAGCCCTGCGCAACGGCGCGCGCAAGGTGCTGAGCAAGTCCCAGCCACTCAACGAGATCCTCTCGACCGTGCGCCGGATCAACCAGGGCTTCCCGGTGATCGACGTCGAGGAGCGCGAGGCGCTCATCGCCCTGTGGCACGAGCAGACGAAGGAGCGGGGCGCCCTGCAGTCCCGCCTCGCTCTGCTGACCCCCCGCGAGGAGGTCGTGCTCGGCGAGCTGATGCAGGGCCACACGGTGAGCGACATCGCGGCCGGCAGCGTCGTGTCGGCGGCCACCGTGCGCACGCAGGTGAAGTCGATCCTGGCCAAGCTGGAGGTCTCCTCGCAGCTCGCGGCCGTCGGCCTCGCCAACCAGGCGTCGTGGCGCCCGCCCGCCGAGCGCAAGCCCTCGCATCCGTCCAACTGAGCGGGACGGCATTGCGCTTCTGCCGCTATTGCCCCATATGAGGCATGCCACCGGCGTCGTACGTCCCTAGATTCTTGGCACCATCTGGATTCGTCGGCGTCGGCCGACCCGAGGCCGAGGAGCGGTGGCGTTGGCATCGTTGACACCCTGGGTGACGCGGACGGCAGGAGCGCTCCCGGAGAACGGGCCTGAGCCGCTCCAGCTGGTGACGCTGTCTCCGGCCGGGATCGACGATGACAACGCGGCCCGTCGCACGTTCGGAAGGATCCCGGGGGCGCTGAGCTCTCCCCGGATCCGGCTCGCGGCCGCAGACCTCCTGGTCACGGGCTCGCTTCTCGCCGTAGTGGTCGGCCAGGGCGGGGTCGCGTCGGTCGGCCCGACGACGGTCGTCCTCATCGCCGCCGTCTGGTGCGCCGCACTCGGCGCCTCGGGCGGCTGGTCCGCCAACGCCCACGCCGTGAGCCCCCGCGTCGTGCTCCGAGCCGTCGTAGGCGTCGGCCTCCTGTGCTGGACGGCCGATGCCGCGTTCGACCTCCCGGTGACGGCCGGGCAGCTGGTCGCCCTGACCGCAGCCCTGGCGGTGGCCGCACTCCTCCCCCGGCTGGCCCTTCTCACCGCGATCCGCACCCGGCCCCCGGTCCGGCTCGCACTCGCAGGCGACGGCCACGACGTACGCCGGCTGCTGGGCGACCTCGACCGCGGACCCGAGTCACGCTGGCAGGTCACGGCGATCTGCGCCGATGACGAGGACGCCGACGCACACGCAGCGGCGCGGGAGCACGCAGTACCGATCTACGGGGACGTCGACGAGGTCGTGGCAGCCGCGGCGGCCACCGGCGCGACGGCGATCCTGCTGGCACCGGGCCGGATGCTCTGCCCGGCGACGGCACGCCGACTGTCGTGGCTCGCCCACGACGCCGGCCTCGACGTCTTCCTGGGCACCGGCCTGCTCGACGTCGCAGCGACCAGAGCCACGCTCGTCCCGGGAGGCGACCTCGGCCTCGTCCACCTGCGGCCGACGACCGCTCCGTCCCTCGCCCGCCTGGTCAAGGCGGTCACCGAGCGCTTCCTGACCGCTCTCGCGCTGCTGGCCTTCCTCCCGCTGCTCGTGGCGATCGTCGTGGCGATCCGCGTCGACTCGCGCGGCGGTTCCCTGTTCCGCCAGACCCGAGTCGGTCGAGACGGCACGACCTTCACGATGTACAAGTTCCGCACGATGGAGGTCGACGCCGAGAGTCGCGTCGACTCGCTCGCCGATGCCAACGAGAGCGACGGCGTGCTCTTCAAGATGCGCCGCGATCCGCGCATCACCCGCGTCGGCGGCGTGCTGCGGCGCTACTCCCTCGATGAGCTCCCTCAGCTGGTGAACGTGCTCATGGGCCAGATGTCGCTGGTCGGCCCGCGCCCCGCGCTGCCCCAGGAGGTCGAGCGGTACGACGTCGACCCGCGCCACCGCCTCGCCGTCAAACCCGGCCTGACCGGTCTCTGGCAGGTCTCTGGACGCTCGGACCTGTCGTGGGAGGAGTCCGTTCGCCTGGACCTCCACTATGTCGACAACTGGTCGCTCGCGATGGACGCGGACATCGTGCTGCGCACCGTGAGAGCCGTCCTGAGCCATCGGGGCGCGTACTGACCTGACAGTGGTCCGGACCTTTCCCTGACCCGATCGGGCCAGGTTCCGTAGTCCCTTGTAGTCATCTTGCTCTGGGGCCATGGCGAGCCGGAAATATCGGTGCTCGACTCGATGTCCTCACCCACGAGTCAGGGGACGCGAATGAGTGAGTCTGCTCTAGCACCACGCCCGGCCAATGCCCGCGGTCGACACAACCGCAGCGCCCGCGCTGTCGATCGCGCCGCGGGGCGCAAGCGCCGACCACGCGTGGCCGTCGTCGAACGGCACGCGCTGGTCGCCGAGGCGATCGGACTGACGCTGGCCGGCACCTTCGAGGCGATCCCGGTCCCCCTTCAGTCCTTCACGACGACGGCCGCCGCACGAGACGCGGTCCTCCGGTCCCGGGCCGACGTCGCCGTCCTCATCCTGTCGCCGGGCGGCGTCGTCGACACGCTGACCCTGGTCGAGCAGCTCAGCGCGCACGGCGTCAGCGTGCTGGTGTCCGGCGACGAGCTCGACCGGGAGAGCGCCGAGCGCTACCTCTGCGCCGGCGCGGCCGCGTTCTGGCACACCGGAGGGGTCGCCGACGTCGTCCGGGCGGTCACGCGCGAGGCAGAGCGACGCGCGCAGCAGCTGCTCTCCGGGGGCACCCGGCCCACGCACGCTCCGCGCACGACCCCACCGGACGTCGACCGGCACGGCGATGACCGCCGCACCCGCCGTGATCTCACGAACCTCACGCCCGCGGAGGCGAGGATCCTCTGGGCCCTGATGCGGGGACGGTCGGCCGACGACATCGCGCGCGACCATGTCGTGTCGATCGCGACCGTCCGCACCCAGATCAAACAGGTGCTCGGGAAGCTCGGCGCCACATCACAGCTCTCGGCCGTCGCACTCGCGTGGCGGGTCGACTGGACCCCCGGTGGGGACCTCGGGAAGCTGTGACCCGCTCCAGCGTCAGACTCAGGTGTGCCCGTCGAACATCGAGGTGACCGAGCCGTCCTCGAACACCTCACGGATCGCCCGCGACACGAGCGGCGCGATCGACAGGCAGGTGAGCTTGTCGAACTCCCGGTCCGGCGACAGGGGCAGCGTGTTGGTCACGACGACCTCGATGGCCGGGCAGTTCTTGAGCCGGTCGACCGCGGGGTCGGACAGGATCGCGTGGGTCGCGGCGATGACGACGCCTGCGGCCCCGTCGGCCATCAGCGCGTCGGCGGCGTTCGCGATCGTGCCGCCGGTGTCGATCATGTCGTCGACCAGCACGCACATCCGGCCGGTGACGTCACCGACCACCCGGTTGGCCACGGTCTCGTTGGGCCGGTCGGTGCGACGGGACTTGTGGATGAAGGCCAGCGGGGCGCCGCCGAGGCGGGCTGACCAGCGCTCAGCCACCTTGATCCGACCGGCGTCCGGGGAGACGATCGCGAGCGGCTGGTTGCCGTACTTCACCTTGATGTGGTCGGCCAGGATCGGCAGCGCCATCAGGTGGTCGACCGGGCCGTCGAAGAAGCCCTGCACCTGGTCGGCGTGGAGGTCGACGGCGATCAGCCGGTCGGCGCCCGCGGTCTTGAACAGGTCGGCCATCAGGCGGGCCGAGATCGGCTCACGGCCGCGGTGCTTCTTGTCCTGGCGGGCGTAGCCGTAGAACGGCATGACCACCGTGATCCGCTTGGCGCTCGCCCGCTTCAGGGCGTCGACCATGATCAGGTGCTCCATGATCCACTCGTTGATCGGAGCCGTGTGACTCTGGATCACGAAGGCGTCGCAGCCGCGGACGGACTCCTCGTAGCGGACGTAGATCTCCGAGTTCGCGAACTCGTACGCCGACGTCGGCACCAGGTCGGTGCCGAGCAGGGTGGCGACCTCCTCGGCCAGCACAGGGTGGGCCCGGCCACTGAAGACCATCAGGTTCTTCTCGGTGGTCTTCTTCATTCCGGTCACGGCTTGTTGCTCCTCGGTCGCCGGAGTGGTGTCAGTCTGATTCTGCCACGCGCCGCGCATCGTCTGGACCACTGCCCAGACCGTCTGCCAGCGCGGCCTCGGCGGCCTCCGCCTGGGCCGTGCCCGGACGCTTCGTGAGTGCCCATCCCTCGATATCGCGCTGTGGCCCGCTCGACACGGCGAGGGCGCCCGGAGGGACGTCGTGGCGTACGACGGTGCCGGCGCCGGTCGCGGCCCCGTCGCCGATCTCCACCGGCGCGACGAACGTGTTGTTGGAGGCGGTCCGCGCGTGCTTGCCGATCTTCGTGCGGTGCTTCCGCACCCCGTCGTAGTTGGCGAAGATCGTGCCCGCTCCGATGTTGGTGCCCTCGCCGATCTCGGCGTCCCCGACGTACGACAGGTGCGGGACCTTCGCGCCGTCGCCGATCACGGCGTTCTTGGTCTCGACGAAGCCGCCGATCTTGCCGCGGGCGCCGAGGACGGTGCCGGGGCGCAGGTAGGAGAACGGCCCGACAGTGGCGTCCCCGCCGATCACGGCGAGCTCACCCTGGGTGCGGACCACGCGGGCGCGCGGGCCGACCTCGCAGTCCTTGAGCGTGGTGTCCGGGCCCACGACGGCGTCCTCGCCCACGACGGTCGCCCCGAGCAGCTGGGTGCCGGGCAGGATCGTCACGTCGGCGCCGAGCACGACGTCGGCGTCGATCCAGGTGGTCGCCGGGTCCATCACCGTGACGCCCTCGCGCATCCAACCCTCGACGATCCGGCGGTTGAGCTCGGCGCCGATGCGGGCGAGCTGGACCCGGTCGTTGACGCCCTCGGTCTGCATGACGTCGTCGATCGCGTACGCGCCGACCGTGAGGCCGTCCTCGCGGGCGATCGCGATCGTGTCGGTGAGGTAGTACTCGCCCTTGGCGTTGTCGTTGCCGATCCGCGGCAGGGCCCTGCGGAGGAACTCGGCGTCGAAGGCCAGGATCCCGGAGTTGATCTCGCGCACCTCGCGCTGCTCGGCGGTCGCGTCCTTCTCCTCGACGATCGCCTCGACGTCGCCCTCGTCGTTGCGGAGCACCCGGCCGTAGCCGAAGGGGTCGGTCACGATGCCGCTCAGGATGCTGACCGCACGCTGCGCGGCCTCGTGCTCGTCCGCGAAGTCGCGCAGGGATTCGCCGCGGAGCAGGGGCGTGTCGCCGTACGCGACCACGACGGTGCCGGTCATCCCGGCAGCGGCCTCGACCGCCATCTGTACGGCGTGCCCGGTGCCGTGCTGCTCCTCCTGCACGGCGAGCACCACGTCGGGGAACGACTCGTGGATGTGCGCGCCGACCGCCTCACGCTGGTGGCCCACGACGGCCACGACCTGCTTCGGGTCGAGCGCCTGGGCGGCGACCAGGACGTGCCCGATCATGCTGCGGCCCCCGATCGGGTGCAGCACCTTCATGGTCTTCGACTTCATGCGGGTGCCGCCACCCGCGGCCAGCACGATGACCGTCAGCTCCTTGCTCATGCTCCCCGGGTAGGAGTCGAACCTACGTCGCTAGTCCTGATTCAAAGTCAGGCGGGCCCTGCCGGCAGACCAACCGGGGATTACGTCCCCTCGAGGGACGCCGACAGCCTAGAGCCCTCCAGCGGACGTCATACGAATCGAGGGTCTGGAGCCACCATTCGTATGACGTCCCACACGGGCTCAGAAGCTGGCACGGTACTGCGCCAGCACCTCGCGGACGCGCTCCTCGTCACGGTCGTCGACCAGCACGAGCAGCTCGGCGACGACGTCGGTGAGCTCGGCGATGCGCCGGTTGAGCTGCCGGCTCTCCTGGATCTCCTCCTCGAGCGCGGCCAGCCGGGCGTGCACGCCGAAGGGCCGGCCCCGCAGCCGCCGGTAGCGATCCCGCACGACCCGGGCACGGGTCCGGGCGCGAGCGAGGAGCGGACTGGTCTTGACTTCGCTGTTCACGACTTCCTCTGTACGTCGGGGCCCACCGGGCGGGTCCAGCGGACCCGCATCCGGCAGACAGTGGGGTCCAGGTTGCCCAGGACGTCGGTGCCGGCCCGGAGACGTTGACGCTCCACCACGCCGCCGGCCGCCTCGATCTCGCGGCGTACGACGGCCGGGTCCAGCCTCCGGACCAGTCCAACGGGCGCCGGGGGCGGGGCGTCGTCGCCGACGTCGGCGCTGAACTCGAGGAACAGGTTGCCGCCGCCGCGCAGCGCCATCCGGCACAGCAGCCACAGCTGGTCGCGCGCGCGATCGTCGAGGCAGCCCACCAGGTGCCGCGCCGTCAGGTGGTGCGGGTCCCGAGCGAGCTCGGCGCCGGAGACGAGCACGGTGCGCAGCTCGTTGAGGATCAGCGCGCGCACCTGGACGTGCAGCCGTCGCCGGCGCGCGTTGCGGATCACGGTCGCGCGCGCAGCGCGGGAGAAGTCGAAGGCGACGACAGGGCGCCCTCGGCGCGCGAACCAGAGCGCGTCCCGGCCGGTACCGCAGCCGAGGTCGGCCACCGCCGCACCCCGGGGCAGCTGCCGGTCGACCCACTTCGCGAAGCCCGACCGGCGGCCTCCCGAGAGAGCGCGCCCGGCGCCCTGGTGGAACTCGGTCCAGCGCCCCATGTCGGTGCGGAACCCACGCAGCCAGCCGTCGAGGCGGCGTACGCCCCGCACCGGGTCGGTGTACTTGAACGACGGGTCGGGGACCCGCCAGCCGGGTCCGTAGATGAACTCGAGCATCGCCTCAGGATCGGCCGGTGCCGGGAAGTCGACGCCGTGCAGCGTGATCGTCGAGACCGGCACGATCACCGAGTCCGGGAGGAGGCCGCTGCGGTTGCCGAGCTGGTAGAAGGTCCCGTCGACCCGGAACGCGACGAAGATGTCGATGTGGCAGAGCCGCCCGTCGCTGAGCGGGAGCAGCACCTTGATGTCGCCTCCGGACATCCGGAGCAGCGTCCAGCCGAGCTTCTTCAGCGTCCGCTGGATGGCGTACGACTCGATGATGAGGTCCGCCGGCGACGTGTGGCGGCTGAGGTAGCAGACGTCCGTGTCCGAGTCGTGCGCGATCATGGCGCCGTCGCGCACGGCGCCGAGCAGCGCGCCGTAGTTGAGGTAGGCCTCGACGTCGCACACCTCGCGGAGGTCGTCGAGCAGGCGTCGAGTGCCGGTGAGGATCTCGGCGCGTACGCCGTCCTCGGTGTCGTCGAACGCGCGGCAGAGGTGGCCGACCTTGTCGACGGCGAGCGGGAAGCCCTGGTGGTCGACGACCTCGACCCGCGCACCGTCCGCTCCGCTCCCAAGCGCGACCTCCTCGTCGAGGAGGACCTGGCTGCCCGCCACGTCGGCGACCCGCACCCGCACCACCCCGTCGAGGAAGCGGCGCAGCACCGGGGGCCACTCGACGAGGAGTCCGCCCGAGACGATCCGGCCGTCGCGCGGCGCGGTGAACGCCCAGATGTAGCGGCCGTCGAAGCTCACCACCTGCACGTCGGCGGGAGCGTCGCGCAGCAGCAGGCCGTCCTCGGAGACGACGACAGCAGGTGCGGCGGAGTCGACCCTGCTCACGAGGCCGCGATGACGCGCCGCAGCTGCGTGCTCGAGGTGTGCGCGGTGTACGGGAAGTAGACGACCTCGGCGCCGACGATGCCGACCTTCAGCTCGAGCTCCCGACCGCGCGCCGTGTCCCGCCAGTCGTCGCCCTTGAAGACCCGGTGGAAGCCCACCTCGCGCCAGGCATCGAGCTTGTCGGTGGTCAGCTCGGCGTACGTCGCGTCCACGATCCCGATGGCGTCGACGATCGCGAGCCGCTCCTCGAGCGGCACGAACGGCCGCAGCCCCTTGACCTGCTCGCAGACCTCGTCCGACACGACACCTGCGACGAGTACGTCGCAGAGCTCGCGCGCCTGGCGCAGGGCGTTGAGGTGCCCGATGTGGAACAGGTCGTACACGCCGGGCACGTAGCCCACCAACGGACTCATCGAGCCCTCTTTCCTAGTTATCTTTACTGAGTTACAGCACTTTAGCGGTTCACTCTCTTCCCAGGTGCAGAACCCGCCGTGTCGGGGCGTTGTCGGAGTCAATACCGACAAGGGTGACGGCTCGAAGGATGAACGGTGCGACCGAACCGGCGACCTGCAGCGCCAGAAGGACGTGCACGGCGGCGTGCGCATACAGGGCCGGGTTGTGCACCATCAGGGTGTCGGCGATGACGGGCTGACGGTGTTGACCCGGATTCCCCGCCGAACTGTGACGAGATGGACCGAGAGCGCGCCGTGGCGGATCGAACCCATCGACCTCCCCCCGGGGGGCCTGGAATATTTTCTGACTACGCTCAGTTATGAGCGTAGTCAGCACCTGCACAACGCCGTTCACCACTGCCTGTCGGTGGCCTGGGCTGGTCTGAGCCCTTCACCCGAGGGCATCCACGCACGATCGCCTCGAAGGACACCCATGACATCCTCCTCCCTCTCGCAGCCGCTCACGTTCGGTCGCGTAGAGCTCCCTCACCGCCTCGCCCTTGCGCCGATGACCGGGCTCAGTGCGCCTCTCGAGGCCGTCTACCCGCAGCTGGTCAGGGGTGATCAGCAGTGAGGGCATTCGCCATCGACAAGTACGGGACGGCACTGCATGCGATGGAGCGTCCCGATCCTGTGGTCGGGCAGCACGATGTACTGGTCGAGATCCATGCAGCGAGCGTCAACAAGCTCGACCTCAAGATCGCGTCCGGTGAGTTGAAGCAGATCCTGCGCTACCCGATGCCACTCACTCTGGGCCACGACCTCGCCGGCACGGTGATCAAGGTCGGAGTGAAGGTCACCCGTTTCGCGGCTGGCGACGCCGTGTACGCCCGGCCCCGCGACGGACGCATCGGGACCTTCGCCGAACGCATCGCCGTCGCCGAGGACGACCTTGCCCTCGCCCCGTTATCGGTCAGCGCGGCCGAGGCCGCGTCGCTGCCACTGGTCGCTTTGACCGCTTGGCAGGCACTCGTGGAGCGCGGCAAGGTCCGCCCGGCCCAGAAGGTCCTCATCCACGCCGGTGCCGGCGGTGTCGGCTCGATCGCGATCCCGCTCGCGAAGCACCTCGGCGCGAGCGTCGCCACCACGGCCAGCGCGAAGAACGCCGACCTCGTCCGCAGCCTGGGCGCTGACACCGTGATCGACTACCGCACCGAGGACTTCGAGCAGCACCTGAGCGGCTACGACCTCGTCCTGGACAGCCTCGGCGGACACAACCTGGAGAAGTCGTTGCGGGTTCTACGCCCTGAAGGCAAGGCCATCGGCATCTCCGACCCGCCGACTCCGGACTTCGCGCGCAGCGCCGGCCTGCCCCTGCCGGTTCGGCTTGGGGTCGCCGCGCTGAGTGCGAAGGTCCGTAGACAGGCCAAGCGGCTCGGCGTCACCTACGAGTTCCTGTTCATGTACCCCAGCGGGCAGCAGCTCGCCTCGATCGCCGAGCTTGTGGACGCCGGCGCCATTCGCCCCCTCGTCGGCGAGACCTTCGACTTCGATCAGACCCCGAACGCCATGACCGCGCTGGAACACGGCGGCCTGGTCGGCAAGGTCGTCGTCACACGTGGCCGACCCACCCCGAGCTGACACCGAACAATGCAACGCCACAAGAGAGGAACAGGCTCATGAGCACGAGCCCCCGCAACAACTCCGACGAGCCCGTCGTCACCTCCTACGCTCTCGCACCCACTCGCACGATCACGACCGACGGCGTCACCTACGCATACCGCGAGCTCGGCCCGAAGGGCGACATCCCGGTCATCTTCTTCGTCCACCTCGCCGCGACCCTCGACAACTGGGACCCGCGGATCGTCGACGGAATCGCCCAGAACCGCCACGTCATCGCGTTCGACAACCGCGGCGTCGGTGCATCCACCGGCGAGGTCCCGGACTCCGTCGAGGCGATGGCCGACGACGCCTACACCTTCATCACCGCCCTCGGCTTCGAGACCGTAGATGTGTTCGCCTTCTCTCTCGGCGGCATGGTCGCCCAGGACCTCGTGATCAAACACTCCCAGCTGGTCCGCAAGCTCATCCTCACCGGAACAGGCCCGCGAGGCGGCAAGGACATCGACAAGATCATGGGAGTCACCTACTGGGACATCCTGCGTGCCACGCTCACACGGTCTGACCCGAAGGAGTTCCTGTTCTTCAACCGCAACACCACTGGCAGGAAGGCCGGCAAGCAGTTCGTAGCCCGCCTGAAGGAACGCACCGTCGACCGCGACCAAGACATGGCTCTGAGGGGGTTCCGGACCCAGCTGAAGGCGATCGTCAAGTACGGCCGCTCAACACCCTCCGACCTCACGCTCATCACCCAACCCACCCTGATCGCCAACGGCGACAACGACCGGATGGTCCCCTCAGTCCTCTCCGAGGACCTCCATCAACGGATCGCCGGATCCGAACTGGTCATCTACCCGGACTCCGGCCACGGCGGCATCTTCCAGTACCACGATGAGTTCGCCCCCCTCGCCGCCGAGTTCCTCGGCAAGTAGCCCAACACGGCAGCCGAGGTACGGCGGACCGATCAGGACCATCGCGCCCCGACTGTCGATGCCGGACAGTGTCTCTACCCGGCGTACAACACCCAGAGGACGCAGCCATGAATCTTGCTTCCCCGCCGCTGAGCCGACGCGAGCGGAACAAGCGGGCCAAGCTCGACCGCATCACCGCAGCCGCGAGCGCCCTGTTTGCCGAACACGGAATCGACGACGTCACCACCCAGCAGATCGCCGACGCCGCCGACATCGGCACCGGCACCCTGTTCCTCTACGTCAAGACCAAGGGCGAGCTACTGCTCCTCGTGCAGAACACCCACTACGCTCGCGCTCTCGAGGAGGGTATTGCCGCCGCCGCGACCCACGAGGACGTCCTGGACGCGGTCATGGCTGTGCTGCAACCCATCGTGGAGTGCAACCGGGTGCAGGTCGAGAACGGCCGCACCTACCTGCGCGAGATGGTTTTCGGTGACCCCACCGAACCCCAGAGAGCAACAGCGCTCGCGATCGTCGGTCAGACCGAAGCCGCCGTCATGGCCATCCTCACACGCGGCGAAACCACACCCCGAACGACCGCTGCCACCGTCGCGCACGTCATCTCGGCCGTGATGTTCCTCGAGATGTCAGCCTCGACCAACTCGAGCACGCCGACAACCGAACTGGTCTCCCGCATACGTCGCCAAGTCCAGGTCGCCATCACTCGCTGTGAGTGACCGCGATCCATCTGCGGTGTCAGTGGTCAAGAATTGTTGAGGGCAACGGTTTGCACCACGCATCCCCCCTCGGGCGGTAGCGAGAGACACCTGTCCGGGCGATGTGGGCAGATCCGTTCTCGCGATGGCGGACCTGTCCGCGGCCGCCGCGGTGGCCATGACCATCCCGACGTGACTGTCACTGACCTCGAGGTGACGAGAACGAGTCACGAGGAGGAACACATAGGCCCATGGACTGGCCCGCGTTCGCCGCTGTAGTCCTCGGCACCGTCGGCGTCCTGCTCCTGTTCGTGGCCTCTCTTCGAGTGGGTTGTAGGGAGATTCCTCAAATCACGCGGTGACCGCACCTACGTCTACGACCACGCCGTTGTCACCGACGTCGTACACCACTCTGCTGGACGCAACTCCACTCGTGATCCGCCCACGGTGTCTCAGTGCCCCACGTCGGCTGAATCGTCGCGAGGACCCACGACGTTCCGCTGGCCATGACAAGAGCCTGGATGTGCCCGGCGTCATAGACAGGTGCGTATCCGAGTGATTTCACCCAAGGCGACGACCCGCCAATGGGGAGACCCTCGTCACATGACCGGCCGCTCCGCTGGTCTCACGAGGATGGGAGAACCATGACCGCCAGCACTACGGTTCCGGAGAAGCCTGATGTCCTTTCCGACGAGTTCGCGAAGGATCCACACTCCTATTACAAGGTCATGCGTGACCACTACCCCGTGCTTCACGACGAGGTCAGCGGCTACTACTTCGTCAGCCGGTACGACGACATTGCGCGCATCTACAAGGATTCGGACGGCTTCTCCAACGAGAACTACGGGTTCCAGATGGAGCCGGTCATCGGCAAGACCGTCATCCAGATGAGCGGGCGGGAGCACACCGTCAATCGTCAGCTGATCACCCCTGCACTCCGAGGAAACTACCTCGAAGAACTGCTTCCTCAGGTGGACGACCTGGCCACTGAGATGATCGACAAGTTCCGGACAGCCGGACGGGTCGACCTGGTTGAGGACTTCACCAAGTGGTTCCCGATCAACGTGATCGTCAAGATGCTCGACCTGCCCCGCACGGACCTTGCGAAGTTCCACGAGTGGTACTCGTCGCTGATGGCTTTCCTGTCCAACCTCACGAACGACCCCGAGATCCACGCCTGGGGGATGCGCACCCAGCAGGAGTACCCCGCCTACATCCTGCCGATCATCGCCGAGCGCCGCCGGAACCCCGGAACGGACCTCATCTCGCGGCTGACGCAGGCTGAGATCGAAGGCGAGCAGTTCACCGATGAGCAGATCAAGGCCCTCATCGGTCTGCTTCTCATCGCGGGCGGTGAGACGACCGACAAGTCGATCGCCAGCACCCTCAAGTACCTGATTCAGCACCCCGATCAACTCGAGGCAGTTCGCAACGACCCCTCCCTCGCCACCCAGGCCCTGGTCGAGACGCTCCGATTCCACCCCCCGGTACAGATCATCCTGCGGACCACGACCGACGACCTCGAGGTTGCCGGCACGGTCATTCCGTCGGGGAGCGTGGTGGGCTGCGTCAATGGAGCAGCGAACCGCGACGAGCGTCGCTTCGAAGACCCTGACACCTACAACATCTTCCGCACGGACATCAGCATCAAGCAGGCCTTTGCTGGTTCGGCGGATCACACCGCTTTCGCGCTCGGGCGTCATTTCTGCGTCGGGTCCCTCCTTGCCAAGCGGGAGGCCGAGACGGCCATCAACCAGATCCTGGCCACCATGCCCGACATCCGCTTCGCCGACGGGACAGTCCCGGCCGATGCGGGCCTCTTCACCCGTGGCCCCAAGGCCCTCGTCGTGGAGTTCACCCCCGTCAGTTGACCGCCCTGCTACGGACCCGCCTCTCACCAGCAAGGATCACCAATGACTTCGACTATTGAATCCCCGGTCACCAGCGACAACACCGCCGTCCCCCACTACCAGATGTTCATCGACGGTCGGTGGGTCGACTCCGCGGAACGTTACGAGATCATCAACCCGGCCACCGAAGAGATTGTCGCGACGGCAGCCAAGGGTGACGTCTCCCATGCCGACACCGCTGTCGCTGCCGCCCGTCGCACCTTCCAGGAAGGCGTTTGGCGCAACCTCTCCGGCTCGGCGCGGGCAGCGGTCCTTGAGACCACCGCCGACGCGTTGGAGGCGCGCTCTGAGGAGCTTGCGGCTGCGGCGACCCGGGAAGGCGGGGCACCGATCTACCTGTCGATGGGGCTGAATGCCATCACTCCCATTTCGAATCTCCGCTACTTCGCCGAGCTGGCTCGAACCTATCGCTTCGAGCTTCCTGGCCCCGTAGTCGGCGGAATCGCGCACGGGGGTGTGGTGCGTCGCGAGCCCGTGGGCGTGTGCGCGGCCATCGTCCCGTGGAACTTTCCCCTCGCCCTCGCCGTGTGGAAGATCGGCCCGGCCCTTGCTGCCGGCAACTCGGTGGTCCTCAAGACGGACGAAAAGACCCCTATCGGCGCGCTGGAGTTGGCGCGTGAGCTCCAGGCCGCCGGACTTCCCGACGGCGTCTTCAACGTCGTGACCGGGGACGGCGAGGTTGTCGGGGCCCACCTGGCATCCCACACCGATGTCAACAAGATCGGCTTCACGGGATCTTCCGAGGTCGGCAAGAAGGTGTCCGAGGCAGCGAGCCGAAGCAACCTGAAGCGGGTCACACTCGAACTTGGCGGCAAGGGCCCGAACATCGTGCTCGAGGACGCCGACATGCAGATGGCCGTCGATGGCGCGATCTGGGGCTTCCTCATGCACGCCGGCCAGGCATGTGAGTCCGGGACGCGCCTACTGTTGCCCGCCTCCGTGCACGACCGATTCGTGGATCGTCTCATCGAGCGACTCAAGGACGTGAAGATCGGAGATCCGCTCGACGCGACATCAAACCTCGGCCCGCTGATCGACGCTGCTCAGCGTGAGCGCGTGCTGGGCTACATCGAGCTTGCGAAACAGGAGGGCGCGACTGTCGCCTGCGGTGGCGGCGTCCCTGCGGGAGTCGACAAGGGCTACTGGGTCGAGCCCACGGTTCTGATCAACGTCACCAACGACATGCGGGTCGCCCGCGAGGAGATCTTCGGGCCGGTGCTCTGCGTTCTGCGCTACGAAACGGTCGAGGAGGCCATCGCCATCGCCAACGACAGCGACTTCGGCCTGTCCGCCGGCGTCTGGAGCAACAGCGTCGACACAGCGCTCGAGGTGTCTCGCCAGCTCGAGGCCGGGTCGGTGTGGATCAACGACTTCCACATGGCCAACGAGAACTACGCCTTCGGCGGGTTCAAGCAGAGCGGAGTGGGCCGCGAACTCGGCGCGAATGCCCTCGATCCGTACACCGAGGTCAAGTCGATCCAGATCAGCATGGAGCCGGACATCTCGAAGCGGGCCTACGGTCTCGCGCTCCCCACCCCGGCTCCGGCGTGGAGCCGCTGACGAACTGACCGAGTGCCGTCAAGACAACCGAGTGAAGCAACGAAAGGACCACTGACGTGAAGACCAAGGCCGCAGTCCTGTACGAAGCAGGCAAGCCGTTCGAGATCGAAGAGCTGGAGGTCGTCAAGCCGGACTCTGAGGAGGTTCTGGTCCGGTACGACTACTCCGGGCTATGCCACTCCGACCTGCACATGGTGAAGGGACACCTTCCTTTCCGTGCACCGATGGTGTTCGGCCACGAGGGGGCAGGCGAGATCCTCGAGGTCGGCTCGAGCATCACGCGATTCGCCCCCGGCGACCACTTCGTCGCTTCCTTCTACCCCGTATGCGGGCGCTGTCGCTGGTGCGCCACGGGCAACTCTCGACTTTGCGACTTGGGCGCGAACGGCCTCGAGGGCTTTCTCCCCGGCGGCCGCTTTCCGTTCGACGGCAAGAACGGCGAATACGGCTCGATGATGACGCTCGGCACGTTCAGCCAGTACGCCACCGTTCACCAGAACTCGATCGTGAAGATTGATGACGACCTGCCGCTCGACAAGGCCGCGCTCGTGGGCTGTGGTGTGCCGACCGGTTGGGGTTCAGCAGTCAACTCGGCCGCAGTGCGCCCGGGCGACACAGTGGTGGTCTACGGAGTCGGCGGTATCGGCAGCAACGCGCTCCAGGGTGCGGCCTACGCCGGCGCTCAGCACCTCATCGCGGTCGACCCTGCGCCGAGCAAGCGCGAGAGCGCGAAGATCTTCGGCGCCACCCACACAGCGTCCACCTCGGCGGAGGCACTCCAGCTCGTCACCGAACTGACGCGCGGCGTCGGCGCGGACAGCACGATCATCACGGTGGACGAGCTGACTGCCGAGGTGGTCTCGGAGGCGGCGGAAGCCACGTCGAAGGGCGGCACCATCGTGATCACCTCGATGGGCCAGTACGAGGACGAGACGATCAAGTTGTCGGGCGTCCAGCTCGCGCTGTGGGGCAAGCGCATCCAGGGCTCGCTCTACGGCGGTTGCAACCCTCTGTACGACATCCCGAAGCTGCTGTCTCTCTACCGGACCGGTCACGTCAAGCTGGACGAATTGATAACCGGTACCTACGCGCTCGAGCAGGTGAACCAAGGCTATGACGACTTGATGGCGCACAAGAACATCCGCGGCATCATCGTGCACGAGCACTGATCGGCCATCGCGTGTGCGCTGAATGAGCAGAAGGGGTCCTCGATCCACAGTCCTGGACCCCTTCCAGCTCTGGACCGGCGCCTAGTCCGAGGACTCGAGCGCCTCGTTGCGCGCGAACCACACAGCAACCTGCGAACGGGACCGAAAATGAAGCTTGGCGAGGATGCGATTCACATGGCCCTCGACGGTCCGCCGAGAGATGGTCAACTCAGCAGCGATCTCGCGGTTGCTAAGTCCTCTGTAGATCAGCCGACTGATCTCGAGTTCGCGGCCCGTTAGCAGGCAGTCAACACGGCGTTCGGTGCGGACGGCCATCGAGGAGCGGTCGTCGACCTCCGTGGACAGCGCAAAGGCGACCGCTTGATCCAGGTCCATCGACTGACCGGCGTGGAACTCTTGGTCGAAGGAGTCCTCCCCCACGGCGGCGCGGATCCGCTCTTCATACCTTGCGCGCGTCCCATTGAGGGCCGGGGATCCGAACAACGGCGACTTTCCTCCCATGGCGAGGCAGAGCATGTCACCGATCCCCAGCAGGCGACCTGCTCGCAGCATGGCATGGTCTTCGGTGGCGTTCCACGCGAGAAGTTCGACGCACGCGGCCGCACCGAGCCAGTCACGCAGCGACGACTTCGCTGTCAGCGCTGCTCGCAGCGATGCGCTGGATCGCGTGGTGTCACCAAGCAGATGGTCACAGAGCCCACGGTTCCACTCGACCCAGGAAGCAGCCCAGCGCTCGTCCTGTGCGTGCGCTTTCACCAGCGCGGCGTCACAAACCTGCCGCGCGTCGGCGACCCGTCCGGCCAAGCTGTGCGACATTGCGAGTTGGGCGCTGCACAAGATGCTTAATGCGCCGTCTTCACCACTTTCACGGTGGTACCTCTGCGCGTCCTCCAGCAAGGTGAATGCCGCACTGGAGTTTCCGTCGATCTCCTCGACCGTGCCCAAGAACTGCATGGCTGCAGCGGCCGCCCCCACGTCTCCAATCGACTCTCCCATGTCGCGGGCTGCTTCAAGATGGATCCGTGCGCTGCGGTTGTCGCCCTGGACCATCTCGTACCAGCCAAGAACCCAAAGTGCCCTAGCGCGCGCGGAACTAGGCTCCGGGTTCTCGGAAAGCGCGCGGCGCAGCCATCTGCAACCGTCGCGCAGGTGGCCGCAGGCGTTCCAGTAGAACCACAGGGCGCCTGTCATCTCAAGGCCGAGAAGGCGCTCCGATTCCCGCGTCAAGGAGTAGTCGACAGCCGATCGGATGTTCGCGAGCTCACCTTGCAGTCGTCGCACAGTGTCGATCTGCTCCTCGCCCGCCAACGTACGAGAACTGTCCTGCGCCAACTGGAAGTAGTAGTCGCGGTGACGTCGCCGCCAGCTCTCTGGTTGGTCACACCGCTCCAGGCCGAAGACCCGGAGGCTCTCCAGCAAGCGGTATCGGTAGGCGCCGTCGACCACCTCGCAGGTCACCACCGACTTCTCGACGAGGTTTCCGATCATCGGGACGATGGAGTCCCTGCTCAGGCCCTCGCCGCCGCAGATCTCACGGGCAGCCGACAGATTGAACGATCCACTGAACACGGCCAGACGACCCCACAGAGCCTGCTCCTCCGAAGCGCACAGGTCATAGCTCCATGCGATCGCGTTGCGAAGCGTCTGGTGCCGCGCCGGCGCACCCTCGTTGCCGCGATCAAGCACCTGGAAGATCGGGACCTCCTCCGTCAGCATCTGCTCCACATCGAAGGAGCGCGAACGGACCGCTGCGAGCTCGATCGCAAGCGGGATGCCGTCCAGCCGCCGAACCAGTTCGCCGATCTTCTCCATGCGCTCCGAGGTGGGATCAAATTCAGGCGAAACAGAACGCGCCCTATCAACGAACAGTCGGACGGCATCTCCATCTCCACGACCGTGGCCCTCAGAGGGGAGACTGAGCGGGGGGACTGCCCAGGTCTGCTCACCCAGGATGCCGAGCGGCTCACGACTGGTCGCCATCACCGTGACGCCGGGGCACGACTGCAGAACCGCGCTGGCGAAGCGACCGCACGACGAGATGAGGTGCTCGCAGTTGTCGAGAACGAGGAGTACCTGACGGTCTCCGAGTCGATCCGCCAACGCCGCAGTGGAGTTGATCCCTTCGGAAAGATCTGATCCCAATGCTCGCGCGACGGCGGCGACCAACTGGTTGCCCTCGGTCAGCATGGCCAGCTCGACGAACGCGATGACCTCGGCCGCGTCTTTGCCGTCGCGACGAGCCAACTCCTTCGCCAGGCGCGTCTTTCCGACTCCGCCTGGTCCGACCAAGGTGAGCAGTCGGCTCGACCCGAGTCGTTCATCCAGTTCGCGACACTCACGCTCGCGACCGACGAAGCTCGTCAGGTCAGCAGGGATCTTCGATTGCTCCAAGTGTGATCTCCGGGTCTACCTCGCCTTCCCCTCACGCCGAGGGATATGACGTACACCACTCTAACCATAATTAATCAATCGGTCGCCCGGTTGTCTGGCCACATCTAGTAACGCGCCCGACGTACGACGACGGCGCCCGCGGCCAAATCGCCTCAGCCCGAGACGCGGCACCAGGTGAGCCGGCCGAACGGCTCGCGACACTCATCGGCGGCGTCGACACCTGGACTGTCAACTGAGAGAACACGAACTCCGATTCCGGCGGCGTCCGCGATCAACCGGGACGCTGAGCCGTCGGTATGCAGAACCGGTCAGTGGCACGAAGGGCGACTGCCTCGCAAGCACCTAGTCGTAACACCGCACGCGGTCAGTCCTCGGAGCTGCCGGCGTCCTCCTGCTGCTTGATCAGGTCCATGACGGTGGAGTCGGCGAGGGTGGTG
>NZ_BAABKN010000044.1:0-735 GCF_039543845.1 Nocardioides endophyticus
CACGCCGACGAGCTGCAGGTCGGCCAGGAGGTGGGTGCCACGTCGACGGCGAACTGGCTGGCGCACACCACGAAGGAGACCCGACCGGCCGCGGCGCGGACGGTGCGGCTCGGGTACGACCTGGCCACGCACGACCTGGTCCGGGCCGCGTTGGCGCGCGGGGATCTGCGGGTCGAGCAGGCCCAGGTGATCATCCGCGCGGTCAAGGCTCTGCCCGAGGACCTGGACCCGGACCTGGTGATCAGAGCCGAGCGGCACCTGGTCGCCGCGGCGCAGGAGCACGACGCCCGCACCCTGAGGATCCTCGGACGCCGGCTGCTGGAGGTGGTGGCACCCGAGCTGGCCGATGCCCACGAGGCCGACCTCCTCGAGAGGGAAGAGGCCAAGGCGGCCCTGGCGGCCCGGTTGACGATGACCGACGACAGGCACGGCAAGACCTACGGACGGTTCACCCTGCCCACGGCGCAGGCCGCCAGGTTGCGGAAGATGCTGCTGGCGATCGCCGCCCCGAAGCACCAGGCCGCGACCCACGGAGCGGGCGCAGGTGTGGAACGCCGGCCGGGGCCGGAGCGGATGGGGAGGGCGTTCGCCGAGCTCATCGAACGCATCACCGCGAAACACCTGCCGAAGGTCGGCGGCACCGACGCCACCATCGTCGTGACCATCGACCTCGACACCCTCACCGGGAAGCTGGCGAAGGCAGGGGTCCTCGACACCGGCGAGCGGATCAGCCCC
>NZ_BAABKN010000045.1:0-775 GCF_039543845.1 Nocardioides endophyticus
TCACTACTGCACGTTCGTGGAGTCCCCGGGCCAGCTGCGCCGGGCCGGCTATGAGATGTTCATGTCGCCCGACGAGATCCTCGAGATCGCGCGGCAGGGGGCTGAGCTGGGCTGCCTGGAGGCGCTGTTCACCCTGGGCGATCGGCCCGAGGACCGGTGGCCCGAGGCGCGGGCGTGGCTCGACGAGCAGGGCTACGACTCGACGCTGGCCTACGTCCGAGCGATGGCGGTGCGGGTGCTGGAGGAGACCGGGCTGCTGCCGCACCTCAACCCGGGGGTGATGTCGTGGGAGGAGCTCAACCGACTCAAGCCGGTCTCCCCGTCGATGGGGATGATGCTGGAGACCACCTCACGGCGGCTCTTCGAGACCAAGGGCGAGGCCCACTACGGCTCCCCCGACAAGGACCCCGAGCTCCGGATGCGGGTCCTCGAGGACGCCGGGCGGCTCTCGATCCCCTTCACCACCGGGCTGCTGGTCGGGATCGGCGAGACGCTCGAGGAGCGGGCCGAGACGATCTTCGCGCTGCGCCAGGTCTCCCGGGCGTTCGGCTCCGTGCAGGAGGTGATCGTCCAGAACTTCCGGGCCAAGCCCGACACCGCGATGCGGCACGCCGACGACCTCGACCTCGACGAGTACCGCGCCACGCTCGCGGTCACCCGGATCGTGTTGGGACCCAAGGCCCGGGTGCAGGCGCCGCCCAACCTGGTCGACCTCGAGGAGTGCCGGGCCCTGCTCGACGCCGGTGTCGACGACTGGGGTGGCGTCTCACCGCTG
>NZ_BAABKN010000046.1:0-748 GCF_039543845.1 Nocardioides endophyticus
TTCGGCTTCCCGGTCGTGCCGGAGGTGTACATGACGTAGAGCGGGTGCTCGGCGTCGAACGCCTCCGGGGTGTGCTCCTTCGACGCGCCGCCGACGGCGTCGTGCCACCACACATCCACACTGTCGTCCCACCCGTGCTCACCCAGGTCCTGCCCGGTACGCCGCACGACCAGCACCTTCTCCACCACGTGCCCGTTGATCTGGGTGGTCTTCGTGCGCGCCTCGTCCACGGCAGGCTTCAGCGCCGACGCCGCGCCCCGGCGGTAGCCGCCGTCGGCGGTGATGACGACCTTGGCCTGGCAGTCGTCGAGCCTCGAGGCCAGCGCATCGGCCGAGAACCCACCGAAGACCACCGTGTGCGGCGCCCCGATCCGCGCGCAGGCCAGCATCGCGACCACCGCCTCGGGGATCATCGGCAGATAGATCGCGACCCGGTCCCCGGTCCGCACCCCGAGCCCGATCAGCGCGTTAGCCGCCTGCGACACCTCGTCCTTGAGCTGCGCATAGGTCAAGTCACGGGCGTCGGCCACCCCATCATCGGACACCGGCTCACCGACCCAGTGGATCGCGACCTTGTCACCCCGGCCGGCCTCGACGTGACGATCCACACAGTTGTACGACGCGTTCAGCCGCCCGCCCACGAACCACTTCGCGAACGGCGCGTCGTCCCAGTCCAAGACCCGATCCCACCTCGTGTCCCAATCCAGCCGCTCGGCCTGCTCGGCCCAGAACGCGTCCCGATCCGACG
>NZ_BAABKN010000047.1:0-859 GCF_039543845.1 Nocardioides endophyticus
CGCCCAGGCGGTCAAGTCCGAAGGGACACGACCGCTAGTTCGAGCGTGGCCAAGCGGGTGTCTGGCGCACCTGCTACTTCGATTACCTCCGCCCCTCCGGTCAGGGCTTCGTCGTCTGCGAGTTCGAGCAGGGCGTCGTTCATTGCTGAGCGGAGATTCGGATCTTCGTCCTCGGATACGTCGATGCGATGGACAGGATCCAAGTTGAGCAGGATAACAAGATCGACCTTCCTCATCGCTTCGATGCACAGGTCGACTCCGCGACGGAAATGGTCGGGCGAGCGCGTGGGTCGCCCCAGTTGCTCGAGCGCGTCTAGGTAGGCAAGGAAGTCCAACGGGCCGCGCTCAGCAATCACTGGCCCATCGGAAAGTTCGAGAAGCCGGGCGGCTGTGACCTCCAACTGCTGGAAGAAGATGCCGGCGCCTGCATCGGTCCGGTACTCGTCAAGCGTCTCGAACGGGTCCGGCAGAATTTGGAACTGCGGTTGCGCTGTCGTGAATGCCTCGATGAGGGAGGTCTTCCCGCTCGCGTGAGTTCCCGACACCACAATGATCATGTGCGGATACTACGAACGCCTTCGTGTTCGACCCCGAAGCCATGTCGACCGAGCCTGTGATGCACGGGCGCGCGGCATCGCCTCGTCCAGAGTGAGCACGGCGAGGTCATCGCTCGCGCCTCGGCAGGGGTGGGACGGAGTACTCTGGGATCGACTCTTCTCTCATCCACCCTCTTGCGGTCCTCTCCGCCACGAGCTGAGCACGGCCATCGGCCCGGTGCATGGTGAGTTGGTCATGGCTCGGGCAGCGCGAAACGCCCGAAATCTGACCAAGGCTCGGCTCTTGGCCACGCTTCGCGACG
>NZ_BAABKN010000048.1:0-671 GCF_039543845.1 Nocardioides endophyticus
CGGCGGTCTTGGTCCATACGAAGGTCTTGGGGTCTTCGTTCCAGGCTTTGACCCATGTGCGGATGTCGGCTTCGAGGGCTTGGACGCTGCGGTGGTCGGAGCGTTGGAGCAGGTCGGCGGTGACGTAGCCGAAGAATCGTTCGACCAGGTTCAGCCAGGATGAGTATGTCGGGGTGAAGTGCATCGTCACCCGTGGGTGCTCGGCGAGCCAGGTCTTGATCATCGGGTGCTTGTGGGTGCCGTAGTTGTCGCAGATCAGGTGGATGTCGAGGTCGGTGGGGACCTGGTCCTCGATCTTGGTGAGGAACTTCTTGAACTCGACGGCTCGGTGTCGTCGGTGCATGCTGGTGATCACGGTGCCGTCGGCGACGTTCATCGCCGCGAACAAGGTGGTGGTCCCGTGGCGGACGTAGTCGTGGGTCCTCTTCTCGGGCATGCCGGGCATCATCGGGAACGCCGGCTGGGAGCGCTGCAGTGCCTGGACCTGCGACTTCTCGTCCACGCACAGCACCACGGCCGCCTCGGGCGGGTTCAGGTACAGGCCCACGACGTCGTAGAGCTTGTCGATGAACAGCGGGTCGGTGGAGAGCTTGAAGTGATCGACCAGGTGCGGCTTGAGGCCGAAGTCTGACCAGATCTTGCCGATCGTCGACTTCGACAGACCTGTCCGC
>NZ_BAABKN010000049.1:0-835 GCF_039543845.1 Nocardioides endophyticus
GGCGACCTTGGGGTGCGAGACCAGGGCGGACTCGATCTCGGTGGTGGAGAGCCGGTGGCCCGAGACGTTCATGACGTCGTCGACGCGGCCGAGGACCCATAGGTCGCCGTCGGTGTCCTTCTTGGCGCCGTCGCCGGCGAAGTACCAGCCCTGGCGGTCCTCGGTTGCTGGGTAGCGCGACCAGTAGGTGTCCTGGTAGCGCTCGTCGTCGCCCCAGATGGTGCGCAGCATCGCCGGCCACGGTTCGGTGAGGACGAGGTAGCCGCCGGATCCGTTCGGGACCGACGTGCCGTCCTCGGTCACCACGTCGGCCGCGACGCCGGGGATCGGGATCATCGCCGAGCCGGGCTTGGCGTGGGTGACGCCGGGCAGCGGGCTGATCATGATCATGCCGGTCTCGGTCTGCCACCAGGTGTCGACCACGGGGGTGCGGTCACCGCCGATGACGTGGCGGTACCAGACGTAGGCCTCGGGGTTGATCGGCTCGCCGACCGACCCGAGGATCCGCAGCGAGGACAGGTCGAAGCGGTCCGGGATCTCGCGGCCCTGCTTCATGAACGACCGGATCGCGGTGGGTGCGGTGTAGAAGATGGTGACCTTGTAGTCCTCGATGATCTGCCACCAGCGGCCGCGCTCAGGCGCGTCCGGGGTGCCCTCATACATCACCTGGGTGGCGCCGTTGGCGAGCGGCCCGTAGACCAGGTAGGAGTGCCCGGTCACCCAGCCGATGTCGGCCGAGCACCAGTAGACGTCCGTGTCGGGCTTGAGGTCGAAGACCGCCCAGTGCGTGTACGACGTGCCGACCAGGTAGCCGCCCGTGGTGTGCAAGATGCCC
>NZ_BAABKN010000050.1:0-1304 GCF_039543845.1 Nocardioides endophyticus
ACCGGCTGGTTCTCCTCCGTGGTCGTGACCCCTTCGAGGCTCGACCTGACCCTCGTCAGAGGGTTGGTGTCCTTCCCGAGACTTGTCCGAGCACGGTGGTGAACCGGCCGGGCGCCCGGCCCACCACGTTGGCCTGATCAGAAGCCTGTCCCGCCCCTGTTCACGCAGGGACGGTGACCCCTCACAGTGGTGCCACGTAGTGACTTCTCCCCGGGACGCTCCGGCCGATTCAACCGGTACGACGCACATCCCCTAGCAGAAGGACCACGTCGCTATGACCATCGTCGCAGACGCCTACACCTATGTCGTGGGCGTCGACACCCACGCCGCGACCCACCACTACGCGATCATCGAGACCCGCACCGGCCGCGTCCTCGATGACGCCGAGTTCCCCACCCACGCCAAGGGCCTGCTCCGCGCAGCGGACTGGATCGCGCGGCGCACAGGTGAGGCCACCGGCGGAGACCTGGACCAGGTCCTGATCAGCATGGAAGGCACCCGCAGCTACGGCACCCAGCTCGCCATGCTGCTGGCACAAGCCGGCTACCGGGTCATCGACGCCCCCGCACCGAAACGCGAGCACGGCAGCGCGAAGAACGACCAGATCGACGCGGTCGTGGCCGCCCGCGGCAGCCTCCACAAGGACCTCGACCAGCTCCCTGACGCCAGAGCCGGCCAAACCTCGGCGACCCTGCAGGTCCTGCTGACCGCCAGGAACTCGATGACCACCGAGCGGACCCGCGCGATCAACGCCCTCAACGCACTCCTACGCGTCCACGACCTCGGCATCGACGCCCGCCGCAAGGTAAGCCGGCCCACCATCCGCACCATCGCAACATGGCGGACCCGCAAGAACGACACCCTCGCCCTGACCACCGCCCGCGCCGAGGCCATCCGCCTCGCTACCAGGATCCTGGCCCTCGACGAGGAAGCCAACACCAACGAACGCACCCTACTGACAGTCGTGAAAGACGCCGCCCCGACCCTGCTCGACCTACTCGGCGTCGGTCCTGTCAACGCCGCGATCGTGCTCACCGCCTGGTCCCACCCCGGCCGCGTCCGCAACGAAGCAGGCTTCGCCAAACTCGGCGGCGTATGCCCCCTCGAGGTCTCCTCCGGCCGACGACACGAACACCGCCTCAACCGCTCCGGCGACCGTCAACTCAACCGCGCCCTGCACTCCATCGCCAAGACCCGCATGCAGCACGACCCCACCACCCGCGACTACGTCGCACGCCGCACCGCCGAATCACTCAGCAAAGCCCGCATCCGACGCTGCCTCAAACGCTACATCGCCCGCGAGA
>NZ_BAABKN010000051.1:0-2149 GCF_039543845.1 Nocardioides endophyticus
CCAGCACCACCACGAGGATCATCGTCAAAACATCGCGACAACGACCACCCCCACCACCCACCCCATCACAGGGCAAGCACTCAGGATGCCTACATGTTGCCGCGAAGATGCTCGCGTCCACTATCCAGTTCACAAGAAACCAGCCCACCAAGCCAGACCCACCCCACCGGAGCAGACCCACCAAGGAGACCCACCGATCCCACCCTCACCGAGAGCAAGACCAGCACAGAGAAACCCGCCTGACGGCTGATGCCTCAGGACTCAACAGTGTGCCAACCCCGACCCCCAGACCCATCCCCCCACGTTCCACACCCACACCCACCCACCCACAGCAAGCTGCAGACAGACCAAGCATGAGTAGTACTGAGAAGAGACAGCCCCACAGGCCGAAGCATCATCGACGATTCCACTAGTGAACACCACCAATGCCAGTCACACGGACGGTGACTGCGCGGGGCGTGTGCTCCTTAGAAAGGAGGTGATCCAGCCGCACCTTCCGGTACGGCTACCTTGTTACGACTTCGTCCCAATCGCCAGCCCCACCTTCGACGGCTCCATCCCACAAGGGGTTAGGCCACCGGCTTCGGGTGTTGCCGACTTTCGTGACGTGACGGGCGGTGTGTACAAGGCCCGGGAACGTATTCACCGCAGCGTTGCTGATCTGCGATTACTAGCGACTCCGACTTCATGGGGTCGAGTTGCAGACCCCAATCCGAACTGAGACCGGCTTTTTGGGATTCGCTCCACCTTGCGGTATCGCAGCCCTTTGTACCGGCCATTGTAGCATGCGTGAAGCCCTGGACATAAGGGGCATGATGACTTGACGTCATCCCCACCTTCCTCCGAGTTGACCCCGGCAGTCTCCTATGAGTCCCCACCATTACGTGCTGGCAACATAGGACGAGGGTTGCGCTCGTTGCGGGACTTAACCCAACATCTCACGACACGAGCTGACGACAGCCATGCACCACCTGTACACCGACAAAAAGGGCACCTATCTCTAGGTGTTTCCGGCGTATGTCAAACCCAGGTAAGGTTCTTCGCGTTGCATCGAATTAATCCGCATGCTCCGCCGCTTGTGCGGGCCCCCGTCAATTCCTTTGAGTTTTAGCCTTGCGGCCGTACTCCCCAGGCGGGGCGCTTAATGCGTTAGCTGCGGCACGGAACCCATGGAATAGGCCCCACACCTAGCGCCCAACGTTTACGGTGTGGACTACCAGGGTATCTAATCCTGTTCGCTCCCCACACTTTCGCTCCTCAGCGTCAGGTAATGCCCAGAGAACCGCCTTCGCCACCGGTGTTCCTCCTGATATCTGCGCATTTCACCGCTACACCAGGAATTCCGTTCTCCCCTGCATACCTCTAGTCTGCCCGTATCGAAAGCAAGCCCAGAGTTAAGCCCTGGGTTTTCACTCCCGACGCGACAAACCGCCTACGAGCCCTTTACGCCCAATAATTCCGGACAACGCTCGCACCCTACGTATTACCGCGGCTGCTGGCACGTAGTTGGCCGGTGCTTCTTCTGTACCTACCGTCACCACCATCATCGGCGCTTCGTCGGTACTGAAAGAGGTTTACAACCCGAAGGCCGTCATCCCTCACGCGGCGTTGCTGGATCAGGCTTCCGCCCATTGTCCAATATTCCCCACTGCTGCCTCCCGTAGGAGTCTGGGCCGTGTCTCAGTCCCAGTGTGGCCGGTCACCCTCTCAGGCCGGCTACCCGTCGAAGCCTTGGTAGGCCATTACCCCACCAACAAGCTGATAGGCCGCGAGCACATCCCTGGCCGAAAAAACTTTCCACAACCAGCCCATGCAGACGGTTGTCGTATCCGGTATTAGCCACCGTTTCCGGTAGTTATCCCAAAGCCAAGGGCAGATTACTCACGTGTTACTCACCCGTTCGCCGCTCGAGTACCCCGAAAGGCCTTTCCGCTCGACTTGCATGTGTTAAGCACGCCGCCAGCGTTCGTCCTGAGCCAGGATCAAACTCTCCGTTGAAAACAACACCCACACCAACCCAAAAGGCCAGCATGAGAAAAAGAGATGCCTGACAGACGACACTGACAAAAAACTGTCAGAATCATTGTCAAAGAAACCATCAACCATGAACCATCAACCCCAAAAGGCATCAAGACCACAGAAGACGGGG
>NZ_BAABKN010000052.1:0-3437 GCF_039543845.1 Nocardioides endophyticus
AGGCTTAACTTCCGGGTTCGGGATGGGACCGGGTGTTTCCCTTTCGCTATGGCCGCCGTAACTCTTGCGGTCCACGTTGCCCCGGTGTGTGGTCACGGGGTGCGTGTTCCAAGCTCGTTGTTCAGTTGGTTGTTCGGTTAGCTTATGGGTGGATTAGTGGACGCGAACATGTAGTTGTTCGTCTGCGCGTTGTAGTTCGAGTTGAGGGTTTGTGTGACAAGCCCTCGGCCTATTAGTACCGGTCGGCTAGGCATTGCTGCTGTACACCTCCGGCCTATCAACCCAGTGTTCTGCTGGGGGCCTTACCCGGTTACCCGGTGGGAAACCTCATCTTGAAACGTGCTTCCCGCTTAGATGCATTCAGCGGTTATCACTTCCGAACGTAGCCAACCAGCCGTGCCCCTGGCGGGACAACTGGCACACCAGAGGTTCGTCCATCCCGGTCCTCTCGTACTAGGGACAGCCTTTCTCAAGTTTCCTGCGCGCGCGGCGGATAGGGACCGAACTGTCTCACGACGTTCTAAACCCAGCTCGCGTGCCGCTTTAATGGGCGAACAGCCCAACCCTTGGGACCTACTCCAGCCCCAGGATGCGACGAGCCGACATCGAGGTGCCAAACCATCCCGTCGATATGGACTCTTGGGGAAGATCAGCCTGTTATCCCCGGGGTACCTTTTATCCGTTGAGCGACGTCGCTTCCACATGCCGACGCCGGATCACTAGTTCCGACTTTCGTCCCTGCTCGACATGTCTGTCTCACAGTCAAGCTCCCTTGTGCACTTACACTCGAAACCTGATTGCCAACCAGGCTGAGGGAACCTTTGAGCGCCTCCGTTACATTTTAGGAGGCAACCGCCCCAGTTAAACTACCCATCAGGCACTGTCCCTGAACCAGATAATGGTCCTAGGTTAGACATCTAGTACGACCAGAGTGGTATTTCAACGTTGACTCCACACTCACTGGCGTGAATGCTTCACAGTCTCCCACCTATCCTACACAAGCCGAACCAAACACCAATACCAAACTATAGTAAAGGTCCCGGGGTCTTTCCGTCCTGCCGCGCGTAACGAGCATCTTTACTCGTAGTGCAATTTCGCCGAGTCCATGGTTGAGACAGCGCCCAAGTCGTTACTCCATTCGTGCAGGTCGGAACTTACCCGACAAGGAATTTCGCTACCTTAGGATGGTTATAGTTACCACCGCCGTTTACTGGGGCTTAAGTTCTCAGCTTCGACCCAAAGGTCTTACCGGTCCCCTTAACCTTCCAGCACCGGGCAGGAGTCAGTCCGTATACATCGTCTTACAACTTCGCACGGACCTGTGTTTTTAGTAAACAGTCGCTTGGGCCTGGTCTCTGCGGCCTTCAACGCTTCCCCACGCAAAGTGGTTCACGTATCCGGCCCCCCTTCTCCCGAAGTTACGGGGGCATTTTGCCGAGTTCCTTAACCATGGTTCGCTCGATCGCCTTAGTATTCTCTACCTGATCACCTGAGTCGGTTTGGGGTACGGGCGGCGCGTAGCTCGCTAGAGGTTTTTCTCGACAGCATAGGATCACCCACTTCACCCATACGGGCTCGGCATCACATCTCAGGGCCGTGATCAAACACAAGACGACGGATTTGCCTATCGCCTCCCCTACATGCTTACCCCCAGACAACCATCGCTGAGGTTGGGCTACCTTCCTGCGTCACCCCATCGCTTGACTACTACCGGATCGGGTCCCACGCTCCACAAACCAGCCTCGCCCCGAAGGGTCCGGTCCGATAAGTTTCGGGTGGTTAGCATCACCGGGTTCGTCATGGGCGCTACTTTGCCGGTACGGGAATATCAACCCGTTGTCCATCGACTACGCCTGTCGGCCTCGCCTTAGGTCCCGACTTACCCAGGGCAGATTAGCTTGACCCTGGAACCCTTGATCATTCGGCGCACGGGTTTCTCGCCCGTGATTCGCTACTCATGCCTGCATTCTCACTCGTGTCGCGTCCACCCCTGGATCACTCCGGAGCTTCACTCGCGACACGACGCTCCCCTACCCATCCACACACCTGGACCACCTACTGGCGGCCGAGTTAACGCATGAATGCCATAGCTTCGGCGGATGACTTGAGCCCCGCTACATTGTCGGCGCGGAATCACTTGACCAGTGAGCTATTACGCACTCTTTCAAGGGTGGCTGCTTCCAAGCCAACCTCCTGGTTGTCACTGCGACTCCACATCCTTTTCCACTTAGTCACCGCTTAGGGGCCTTAGCTGATGGTCTGGGCTGTTTCCCTCTCGACAATGGAGCTTATCCCCCACTGTCTCACTGCCGCGCTCTCACTTACCGGCATTCGGAGTTTGGCTAACGTCAGTAACCTTGTAGGGCCCATTAGCTATCCAGTGCTCTACCTCCGGCAAGAAACACGCGACGCTGCACCTAAATGCATTTCGGGGAGAACCAGCTATCACGAAGTTTGATTGGCCTTTCACCCCTATCCACAGGTCATCCCCTCAGTTTTCAACCTAAGTGGGTTCGGTCCTCCACGCGGTCTTACCCGCGCTTCAACCTGCCCATGGATAGATCACTTCGCTTCGGGTCTTGAGCGTGCTACTAAAACGCCCTATTAGGACTCGCTTTCGCTACGGCTTCCCCACACGGGTTAACCTCGCAACACACCGCAAACTCGCAGGCTCATTCTTCAAAAGGCACGCCATCACCCCAACACCAACATTGCAAAGAGGCTGGCAGCCGGGCTCTGACGGATTGTAGGCACACGGTTTCAGGTACTATTTCACTCCCCGCCAGGGGTACTTTTCACCTTTCCCTCACGGTACTTGTCCGCTATCGGTCATCAAGGAGTATTTAGGCTTAACGGGTGGTCCCGCCAGATTCACACGGAATTTCAGGGGTTCCGTGTTACTTGGGATACCACTCAACAGTCTGAAACTTACACTTACGGGGCTATCACCCTCTACGGCGCCACTTTCCAATGGACTTCAACTTCACTTCAGATTTCTTACTGTCTTCCGAGCCGGCAGACCCAGACAAGTGGTCCCACAACCCCCTACCTGCAACCCCTGCCGGGTATCACACAGATAAGGTTTAGCCTCTTCCGATTTCGCTCGCCACTACTCTCGGAATCACTTTTGTTTTCTCTTCCTACCGGTACTGAGATGTTTCACTTCCCGGCGTTCCCTCCACACACCCTATATATTCAGGCGCGGGTAACACGACATGACTCGTGCTGGGTTCCCCCATTCGGACACCCCCGGATCACAGCTCGGTTGCCAACTCCCCAGGGCTTATCGCAGGCTCCTACGTCCTTCATCGGCTCTTGATGCCAAGGCATCCACCATGTGCCCTTCATAGCTTGTCGCACAAACACTCAACAAAAACTACAAAGAAACAGAACAAACAACGATCCCCCTGTTTACAGCAGCAGCACTGATGGACTCA
>NZ_BAABKN010000053.1:0-1304 GCF_039543845.1 Nocardioides endophyticus
GATGGCGCCGGCGGTGTCCTCCTTGGTCGTGTCTGTGCTGTCGTTGGTGGTGATGAGGGTGAGGCGGCTCTTGGCCAGGACGTCGAGGCCGAGGTAGCGGCGGCCATCGGCCCACTCGTCGTGTTGTTCGGCCAGGACTGCGCCGACGAGTCGGATGATCGAGGCGCGGTCGGGGAAGATCCCGACGACGTCGGTGCGCCGGCGGATCTCGCGGTTGAGTCGTTCGTTGGGGTTGTTCGACCAGATCTGGCGCCAGAGTGCTTTCGGGAACGCAGTGAACGCGAGGACGTCGGCGCGGGCAGCGTCGAGGTGGTCGTGGACCTCGGGCAGGGTGGTGGGGAGCTGGTCGAGCAGCTTGTCGTATTGGGCGTGGACGGCGTCGGCGTCGATCTGGTCGAACACGCTGTGCAGCATCGCTTTGACCCCGCCCCAGGCGTGCTTGGGACAGACCGACATCAGGTTGAACGTGTAGTGGGTGCGGCACCGCTGCCAGGACGCGCCGGGCAGGTTCGCCCCGATCGCCTCGACCAAGCCGGCGTGGGCATCGGAGGTGACCAGCGCGACCCCGTTCAGGCCGCGGGCGACCAGGTCCGCAGAAGTTGGTGTTCCAGCCGGCCCCGGACTCACTCGTGGAGGTGGCGATTCCGAGGATCTCGCGGAATCCGTCGGCGTTGACGCCGGTGGCGACCATCACCGCGATCTTGATGACCCGGCCGCCCTCGCGGACCTTCATGGTGAGCGCGTCCGCGGCCACGAACTTGTAAGGCCCCTCGTCCAGGGGCCGTTCGCGGAAGTCGCGGACCAGCTCGTCGAGCTCGCGGGCCATCACCGAGACCTGCGACTTCGACAATCCGGTGATACCCAACGACTGCACCAGCCGGTCCATCCGCCGGGTCGAGACTCCGAGTAGGTAGCAGGTCGCGACCACCGAGGTCAGGGCTGCCTCGGCGCGGCGACGCCGCTCGAGGAGCCACTCGGGGAAGTAGGAGCCCTCCCGCAGCTTCGGGATCGCCACGTCCAAGGTCCCGATCCGGGTGTCCAGATCGCGGTGCCGGTAGCCGTTGCGCTGGTTGATCCGCTCCGGCGCCCGGGCCCCGTAGGCAGCGCCACACACTGAGTCGGCATCGGCGGAGAGCAGCGTGTTGACGAAACTCTGCATCAGCTCACGCAGCAGATCGGGGCTGGCCTGGGACAGGTGCTCGTGCAGAAACACGGCAGGGTCGATACTGGATTTCGCGGTCATCGCGGTGCCTTTCTTCGAGTGGGTTGTGGAAGATCTCTCGAAGAATCACGCGGTGACCGCA
>NZ_BAABKN010000054.1:0-653 GCF_039543845.1 Nocardioides endophyticus
CAAGGGTCGCGGTTCAGGGTGTTCAGTGACGAGGAGTGGGCGCGGATCGAGCCGTTGCTTCCGTCGAATGCTGGCCGCAAGGGGCATCCGTTTGGTGATAACCGGCGGGTCGTCGAGGGCATCGTCTACCGCTATCGGACCGGGATCGCGTGGCGTGATCTGCCTCGTGATGAGTACGGGCCGTGGCAGACGGTCTGGAAGCGTCATCGCCGTTACGCCGGGGATGGGACCTGGGACCGTGTGCTCGCGCAGATCCTGGCTGAGGCCGATGCTGCGGGGAAGGTCGATTGGACGGTGTCGGTGGACGCCACGATCGCGCGTGCTCATCAGCACGCGACGAACACTAAGCGCCCCGAGCAGGACACAGGGGGCCTCATCGAACTACAAGAATCTGCCGTTCGAGGAGTGTGAACCTGCAGGTCACGGTGTTGGTCGCTCACGTGGCGGGTTGACCACGAAGATCCATCATGCCGTCGATGGCAAGGGTCGCCCGCTGGCGATCGTCATCACCGGAGGGCAACGCAACGACGGGGCGATGCTGGTCGACGTCTTGGCCGATATCAGCGTCCCGCGTATTGGTCGAGGGCGACCGCGGACCAGGCCGGATGCGGTGATCGCGGACCGGGCCTATTCGACCGGCGTGATCCGCAGCG
>NZ_BAABKN010000055.1:0-1226 GCF_039543845.1 Nocardioides endophyticus
GGTGTGACCCCCGGAAAGACTGGCTTTCGTGCCTTTGCTGCGACGTGTCCGCTCGTGGTCGCCGGCCCCGGACCGGTTGGAGGAGCTGGCCTGATCAGGAGCTTGACCACCTGGCGTTAGCGGCGCCTGGCGTGTCTCATCACAGTCCTGCCGAGCCTCCGTCCCGGACCGGAACCACGTCCCGTCCGGCGAAGGAGAGAACGCATGAACAGTCTGACCGATCTACGCGAAGTGGTCGACGTCGTCATCGGCGTCGACACCCACGTCCATACCCACTCCGCTGCCGTGGTCGACACCGCGACCGGTGGCGTCCTCGACGAGATCACCGTCGAGGCAACAGCCGAGGGCTACGCCGAGCTGGTGGAGTTCGCCAACAACCACGCGACGTTGCGGGCCTGGGCGATCGAGGGCACCGGAGGTCACGGCGCTGGCCTGAGCCGTCACCTGCTCGAGTCCTCTGAGATCGTCATCGAGCTGGACCGCCCCAAGCGGGCGGCGCGACGCAACGGCGCGAAGTCGGACCCACTCGATGCGATCCGAGCAGCACGCGAAGCGATGGCTCGACCCAAGCTGGGAACGCCACGTAGCGGGGGAGAACGCCAGGCCCTGTCAGTGCTCTTGGCTGCACGCCGCTCTGCGATCAACGCATCCACCGAAGCTCAGCAGCAGGTCTTCAGCCTGGTGATCGCCGCACCCGAACCCATCCGCGCCCGGTTCCGGGGCCAGAAGCTCGCCGCGATGCTCAACACCGCCGCGCACCTGCGCGTGCACGCGTCGTGGGACGTGGAGACGACCAGCACGGTGATCGCACTACGGTCGCTGGCTCGCCGCGCACACGCGATGCTGAAGGAAGCGCGTGAGCATCAGAAGGCCATGGTGGTCATCATCCGCGCCTGGCGCCCGGACCTTCTCGAGGAGTTCGGGGTCGGCCCGATCGTGGCCGCGACGGTGTTGTGCGCGTGGTCCCACCCCGGCCGGATTCACTCCGAGGCAGCGTTCGCAATGCTTGCCGGCGTCGCACCGATCCCCGCGAACAGCGGCCAGGTCACCACCCGGTATCGACTCAATCGCTACGGCGACCGACAACTCAACCGTGCACTGCACACCGTGGTCCAGATCCGCATCCAGTACCAACCAGGCACCCGCGACTACGTCGCCCGTCGCACCGCCGAAGGAAAGACCAGCCGCGAGATCAAACGCTGCCTAACCCGCTACGTCGCCCGCGA